>CAZVOS010000118.1:0-7439 GCA_964628845.1 uncultured Bacteroidales bacterium
TTGCTTTTTCAATTCCTGCTTTTACTAATTGAATCGCTTTGAGTGTTGCGGCTTTGGGATCATCCGAATGTGCCCATGAACATTGTTCTCTAATATTTACTTGGACATAATTATATGGATTTAATCCTCCTCTTTGAGCAACATTTCTAAAAGTAAATAAATGCAATTTAGGAGAACATGATGCTATAACAATAGCATTGAGTTCATTTACTTTTATATCTTCTATTATTTCTTTTTGAGTTGAATCGGCACAAGCAAACATAGTTGTTTTTGCTAAAAATACGCAAGGATTTTTTTCCATGACATCTCTTACAACTTCAACATCTACATAGTCAGAAATATTTGAACCACATTGGCAAATATACACACCTATTTTACATTTCATTTTAAACCTCCTTTTATATATCCGGCAGCTTCAGATGAAGCAGCACCTGCTGATAAAATTGAATCGGGAATATCCATGGGACCTGTTGCTGTTCCTGCCACAAAAACACCATCAATACTTGTTTTTGAAGGACTTGATAATTCGTCAATTTGTTTTATATATCCGTAATTATCTTTTTCAATAACTGTATTTTTGAAAAATTTGAGAAAATCTTTATTTGATACAATACCTATTGATAAAACGACAAGGTCATGAGTGGCTTCTTTTACGATACCTGTTGATATATCTTCATATCGTAAAAATAAATCGCCATTTTCCTTTTCAGTTATTTGCCCTATTTTACCTTTGACATAACTTATCCCCATCCCTTCCGCTTGTTTGTAAAATTCATCAAATCCTTTTCCAAAAGCTCTTATATCAATGTAATATATTGTAACATCTGCCATGGGTAAAGCGCCCATTACCAATTGTGCCTGTTTTGATGAATACATACAACAAACCTGCGAACAAATAGGATTACCAATGGTTTCATCTCTTGAACCAATACAAAGTATATAAGCGACTTTGTCGGGGACTTTACCATCTTTTGGACGCAACACATTGTTAAAAGGTCGGGTAGGCACTAATTGCCTTTCCATCTGCATGGATGTAATAACATTTTTAAACCTGCCATACCCAAATCTAGGCATTATTACAGGGTCAAATAAATTAAAACCTGTAGCCAGAATAATACTTCTTACAATGATGGTTGTTTGTTTTTCTTCCTGAGTAAAATCAATGGCATTGGCAGCACAAACTTTTTCGCAAGCTCCGCATAAACTGCAATTTTCAATATCTATAGCAGCAATTCTTGGATTTGCAATACTAAATGGAACATATATAGCTTTTCTACCATTAAGGTTCCATTGGTATTGGTCTTCTACAACAACCGGACACTTTTGTTCGCACAATTGGCACCCAGTGCAAGCTTCTGTTACATAACGAGGCTTTTGAACCAAGATGGCTGTAAACTCTCTTTCTCCCAGTTTTTCAATATCTTTTACTTCGCTATAAGTAAAAATTTTAATATTGGGATGTCTTGCAGTTTCAGAAACCTTTGGGGTAGTAATACATGCACCACAATCAAGGGTTGGAAACACTTTACTTAAGTGTATCATTTTACCACCAATTGACAAATCTTTTTCAACAAGAATCACCTTATATCCCTGATAAGCAATATTCAATGCTGCTTCTTCTCCGGCTATCCCCCCTCCTACAACAAGAACATCATACTCATCAAATTTTGAGTTTGTATTCATTTTTTATACGTTAATATTTAATCTAATTAGATAAAGCTTCAACAAAATTTTTCATTTGCTTTACAAATGGGTCTGAACAAACTGAACAAATAGCAGCCATTTTCAACTTATTAGGTTCAATTCCTTTCTCTTTCATTAATAGATGTGTTTTTCGAACAATTTCACCCGTATTAAAAGTACATGTTTCGCTAAAAGAGCAATCAGAACCATCTGCCGCAATAAAAACACCATCAAAACCGCTATCAAATGCGTGCAATATCCAATTCGGCTTAACAGCACTTGAGCAAGGCACATTAATAGTATATACAGTAGGCGGATAATGTTTTTTCAGGAGCCCTGCCAAATCAATAGCAGGGTCCGAAATTTTTTCGCTTGAAAATACCAATATTTTGGGTTTCTTAATATCTTCCATGATATCATGCTTTTTTCATGTAAATTTTGAAATATCCAGATTCTTCTACAGTTCCAAGATATTCATGACCTTGTTTTGTACACCATTTTGGAATATCTCTTTTGGTTCCTTCGTCTGCTGAAAGTACTTCCATAATATTACCCGATTTAATTGTACCAATAGCTTTTTTTGCCTCTAATAGTGGGCCAGGGCAAGCTGTTCCTCTGGCATCTACTGATTTGTCAACAGCTAATGCTTTTAATTCTTGTTCTGTCATAATTAATAGTTTTAAATTGTTTATATAAATAAATGTATATCTGCTTCTTGTGCCGCTGTGATATATTCACTTATACCTACAATATCATCAGCAAAATCAACAAAATCTTCAATTTTCTCACCACCCCAAATTTTTCCAGCAAGTCCACAAATATGAAATTTAACATGAGCCATTTCTTTGGCTTCCCTGAAAAATTGTTGCCACTCTTTAACGTTTAATCTTTGAAGAGATTCCATAAATTCTTTTTTAAGATGGGGATTTTCAGCCAACATAATTTCATCTTTATTATTGGCTATTTCTTTTTTAAATGCTCTTGCTGCTTGTAAAAGAATATACACATCCACATCCATATCATCGGCTACTGCACCTGATAAAATTACACCAGCAGCAGTCAATTTATCAAGACTGCCACTAAATAAAGCCATACACATTTTTTTGTTTTCCATAATTATTATTTTAAAATTTATATTATACAAAGAAAACCAATCTTTAATTACACTTATTAAGGATTAATGTGAAGATAATTTAATTTTATAGTGATAATGCGTTATGTATTTTGTGACATATATCACATTGCTTTTATAAATTTTATTATTAACTTTGTATTTATGGAAAAAAATCAATGTGAGCTTTGTAACATTAAATCAAAAGCTATATCAAAATTAAGTACAGAAGAAATTGATAAGCTTTCTGACAACTGTCTTTCTGTAAAGTTTAAAAAAAGAAATATTCTCATTAAACAAGGGACATTTTCAAGTAATGTTGTGTATTTGCGTTCAGGTTTAGTAAAAGTACATATTGCAGGCCCTTATTATGAGCAAAATGTTAAAATTGTAAAGGCACCCTGTTATCTTGGTTTACCTACTACATTTGGCGATAAGATTAACCAATACTCTGTTACAGCTATTGAAGATGCTGAGGTATGTTTTATTGATATTGATTTATTCCGTAACTTACTGCATAGTAATCCTGAATTCTCTTATGAAATTATTATTGAAATTTGCAAAAACGAATTAGAAGCTTTTTACAGATGTGCCAATAGAACTCAAAAAAAAATACGGGGCAAAATAGCTGATTTCCTATTAGAAATGAGTGAACATATTTATAATAATACTGTTTTTATTATTCCTGTAACTCAAGAAGAGATAGGCAACCTAATAGATGCTTCACGTGAAAGTGTAAGCAGAGTCTTTAACGAATTTGAAACCGATGGTATTATTGCAACCGAAGGTAAAGAAGTTAAAATATTAAATAAAAATCTGCTTAAAAAGATTAGTGAATTCGGATAGTTTTTTATCAAACATAAAAATAATAAAATAAGGTAAAACAAAGCACATTGTTTTAAAGATAATAACGAATTATTATTTTTGCATTTATTTTTATTGAATCATCTTTAAAACATCTTCCGAATATGGCAATTACCATTGTAATAATTCTAACTCTACTTCTTTTACTGGCTTATGTTTTTGATATTTCTTCTTCAAAAACAAAAATACCCTCTGTTATATTATTGCTTTTTATGGGATGGGGTGTAAAACAACTAACAAATGTAACAGGAATAAATTTTCCCGAACTGACACCTATTTTGCCTATTCTTGGTACTGTAGGACTCGTGCTCATTGTTCTTGAAGGAGCTTTTGAACTTGAATTAAACAAATCAAAACTAAAGCTGATATTTCAGTCTCTTATCATGGCAGTTTCTCCCCTTTTAATAATGAGTTTTGTACTTGCTCTTGCATTACAATATTTTGGCAACATTCCTTTTCGTTTAGCACTTATCAATGCCATTCCTTTTGCAGTTATTTCAAGCGCAATAGCTATCCCTAGTGTACGTAATTATTGCCTGCTCAATAAAGAGTTTATTACATACGAAAGCAGTTTCTCTGATATTATTGGTATTATCTTTTTTAATTTTATTTCACTTAATGAAGTCATATCATACAGAACATTTGGTAATTTTATCTTCGACATCCTCATTATTTTACTTGTCTCTTTCTTTTCAATTGGTATATTAGCATACCTTTTAAGTAAAATTAAACACCATGTAAAATTTATACCCATTATTTTAATTATTGTGTTACTGTTTGCTATTTTAGAATATTTCCATTTGCCTGCTTTATTGATGATTATTTTTTTTGGGCTTTTCCTTGGAAACTTTGCAAAACTCAAAAACATAAAATATTTTAAACTATTTCAACCTGAAATTTTAGAAAAAGAGATAATTAAATTTAAAGAATTGGCTTTTGAAATGGTTTTTTTAATAAGGGCTTTATTTTTTATTTTATTCGGGTTTTTACTCGAAAACAGTGAAATCCTTAATTTAGTAACTTTATACTGGGCGATGCTCATAACTTTAGGTATTTTTTCTATCAGAGCAATCCATCTTTCTATTTTAAGATTACCTTTACAGCCTCTTTTATTTGTAGCACCCAGAGGTCTTATTACAATACTTTTATTTTTATCAATCCCTGTATGTTTTAGCTCTTCACTTGTAAACAAATCTCTTGTCATCCAGGTTATTGTATTAACTGCTACCGTTCTTATGTTTGGTTCTATATTTTCCAAAAAAAAAGAATTACAGCTTTCTCAAATTAAGCTACCTCATACTGACAATCAATAATGAAGCTAACAAAATTTTACATTCCTTATTTTTAATGCATATTTTAAATATCTCTTCTTGATATATACAATTTTTTCCTACTTTTGTTTCTATAATCCTCTCTAAATGATAATTTTCCCCAACAGCAAAATTAACCTAGGGCTTTATATTACTGATAAAAGGGTTGATGGCTATCACAATTTAGAAACTGTATTTTATCCCATTAATCTAAATGATGCCCTAGAAATAGTAATGAGTAATGATGAAACCACATTAAGCACTTCAGGTATTCAGATTCCTACTGAACAGGAAAACAATTTATGTTTAAAAGCTTATAAACTCCTCAAAGAAAAATATAAACTCAGTCCTATAAAGATACACCTGCATAAACATATACCCATAGGTTCTGGATTAGGTGGTGGCTCATCTGATGCCATACACACCATCATATTACTTGATAAATTATTCAAGCTTAATTTAAGCACTGATGACTATTATTCTTATGCAAGACAACTGGGCAGCGATTGTTCATTCTTTGTTGATAACAAGCCCAAACTGGCTTTCGAAAAAGGTGATGTTTTTAAGGACATCAAATTGTCGCTTAAAGGATGGCACCTCCTACTTATTATACCTCCAGTTTCGGTAAGTACTGCAGAAGCATACGGTATGGTAAAACCAAAAAAATCAACAAAACCCTTAAAAAATATAATTTCACTGCCTGTAGAACTCTGGAGAAATGAACTCATTAATGATTTTGAAGAGACTGTATTTAAAAAATATCCCATTATTGCCGAAATCAAAGAAAATCTTTACAGAGTCGGAGCTGTTTATGCTTCCATGAGTGGCAGTGGTTCTGCAGTTTATGGTCTATTCAAACAAAAACCACATATAGAAAATATGAAAGATTGCTTCACTTGGAGCAGTGTATGCAATATCTGAATACTGTCCCTCACTTCTTTTCTCTTTTTAAAAAAAATAATTATTTGTAAAAAAATATTTTTACTTTTGAACGGACAAAACATTTTATAAATCATCAAATATTACAATATGTCTTTTTTTAAAAAACTGTTTTCCTCATCTTCCGAAAATAATACTGATGACTCATCCTCAAATCTCAACGAAAGAAGTTTTGGAAGATATACAGAAGTCAATAAAACTTCTTCGCAGCTTGTATATTGGAGCAAAGCTCTGGATGAGTTCAGCCAGAAGAAATATATAGATTCATTCAACAGCTTGTTGCTATATATGCTCGACCCCAAAATTAATAATGTAAAAATTAACAAAAATGCTGAAAATATTGTCTTCGAAATTATTCAAGGGTCTAAAATAATTCGTGGTAAAGCTGACAATAAAACTTTTGAAGCTGAAGCCATGATTGCACGCTTTGATAAACTAAGCGTGGCTTTCCTTCGCAAGCTGATGGGGATGAATTTCATCAACCAATACACCCGCTTTGCCATTAAAGACGACATTATCTATCTAAAATTTGATTCCAATACTATTGACGCATCACCCAATAAGGTTTACTTCTCAATTAAAGAGCTGTCACTAAAATCCGACAAACTTGATGATTCGCTGATAGATGAATTTGAGTCCCTTCACCCTGTTGATTGCGGACATATTATTGAATTAGACAATAATATAAAAGAAATAAAATACAAATACCTTATAAAATGGATAAATGATACTTTAAACAAAGTATATGAACTAAACGAAGACCGCATGTCGGGTGGGATATCTTATATGCTACTCGCTCTTATATTCCGTATTGATTACCTCTTACAACCACAAGGCACCCTGTTCGATGCTATCGATAAAATAAACGGAATATATAATGCGAAAGACAATAAAACAACACTAGAACGTAACCGCCTGATGATAGAAGAATTGAAAAAAATTCTCAACAAACCAAAAGACGACATCATTAGCAATTTTTACGATGTCAAGACTACCTTTGGTTATGTGCCTGTTACCAGTCATAAACAATTTTACGAATTTATTCTCGAACAATTTAAAAACACGGGCTGGTATTACGAAAACAAATATGATGGTATTGTAACATCCATTTATGAATGGGTTATTGGCTATTCATTGTTTTATTTTGGCTTATATCCGGCCACCTACGACTTGCTAAAAATTGCATACATGATTCTTCAACCCGACTTTTTCAAAGAAATGGGCATCACTCTTAACTTAAACAACAGCAACACCAACATCATTAACAAAGCAGCCCTTGACAAAGAAATACAGAAAGTCATTAAGAATTACATTAAACATTATCCAAAGCTTACTGTAATGGTGCAAAATATAAATTGTCGCACAATGAACGAATTTCTATATACTTTTTTAAACGAAATTACTTATTTAAACTTTTCAAAGTAAAATACCATGTTAAACATCATCGAAAATTTCAAAAACATCATCATACAGATTGCCTCTCCTTATGGCAGTGGTACTGGCTTTTACAACCAAGAACATAAAGTGTTCAT
>CAZVOS010000119.1:0-7404 GCA_964628845.1 uncultured Bacteroidales bacterium
CGCTTTTATGGTATTTTTCCTCATATTCTTTTTGTCCATTCGGATAATAATCAATCCACCAAACGGGGTCAGAGAACATATATTCTATTTCTGAAAGTTTTTTACCATCAGGATAAAAGATATTCATGGTACTAGTCTTGTAATTTTTTAATGCAAAATCTCTCTCTTCCTGACCGTTTTCATAAAAATTCTTATATACAGTTTCCAGTTTGCCATCAATATAATAGCCCCTGTGTTTAATATTTCCATTGGGGTGATTATCCTTAACCAGTCCTTTACAAGGTACACCATTACAAAAGCGAACAGAATCGCCTCCTAAAATCTTATTGTATTTTTCATATTCTGTAATTAATGGTATCGAATCCTCTGTCAAATAATTCTCATCAAAATCCTGACAAATGAGAGGATTTGAAAAAATAATAAGTGGGTAAACAATAAAAAATAAATAATATAATTTCATTAGAGCAGATTATGGGCAAAAAGATGTTTTTCCATTTCTTTTTGCAGTATATGGGCTTCATGTCGTGCAGCTTTATCGAAATCGACTCCTTTAGAAGCAAATATAATACTCCTTGAAGCATTCACAATAAGACCACATTGCTTATTTATACCGTTTTTAACAACATCATCAAGCGAGCCACCTTGTGCACCAACACCAGGTATAAGTAAAAAATGTTCAGGAATAATATGGCGTATCTCTTTAAGCATTGTTGCTTTTGTAGCTCCAACCACATACATCATATTGTCAGCATGGCCCCATTGTGATGATATTTTAATCACTTGTTCATAAAGTTTTTGCCCTTCCCCCTTAATATCAAGCATCTGAAAATCGTTGCTCCCTTCATTAGATGTGAGTCCTAAAAGAACAACAAACTTATTTTCATAAGTCAGAAAAGGTTTTACGGAGTCGCTACCCATATAGGGGGCTACAGTAACAGCATCGAAGTTCAGCATGCCATCTTTGTCTGATAAAAAAGTCTGTGCATATAAGCTTGAAGTATTTCCAATATCGCCTCTTTTTGCATCAGCAATAGTAAAAATATCGTTTTTAAATGTTTTTAAATAGGTGATAGTTTTCTCCAGAGTATTCCAGCCCCTTATGCCTCTGCATTCGTAAAAAGCCATGTTCGGTTTATAGGCAATGGCAAGGTCAATGGTAGCATCAATAATACCCTTATTAAATTCATACACAGGGTCGCTGTATTCAAGAAGATGGGGAGGTATTTTACTGATATCTGAGTCTAAACCAACACATAAGAAAGATTTTTTCTTTCTTATCAATTCAAATAATTCTTTTCTGTTCATTTTACTCTTTTATTATACTGTACTTTCTTTAAGTCGTTCGGCATTTTCTGCAATTTGCAGTTGGTCTATCATATGTTGGATATCCCCATCAACAAAAGTAGGCAGATTATACAGAGTAAGTCCTATTCTATGGTCTGTGATGCGGCTTTGGGGATAATTATAAGTACGGATTTTAGCAGAACGGTCGCCTGTTGATACCATAGTTTTACGGCGTGAAGCAATATCATCCATATATTTTTTGTGTTCCATCTCATATATGCGCGAACGTAATACCACAAGGGCTTTATCATAATTTTTAAGCTGTGATTTCTGGTCTTGGCATGTAACAACAATACCTGTTGGAATATGTGTTAAACGGACAGCAGAATAGGTTGTATTTACTGATTGACCACCAGGTCCTGAGGAGCAATAGGTGTCTTTTCTTATATCAGCAGGTTTTATATCCACATCAAATTCATCTGCTTCTGGTAAAACGGCCACAGTGGCTGCCGAAGTATGAACTCTGCCTTGTGTCTCGGTTTGGGGAACCCTCTGTACCCTATGTACACCCGATTCATATTTCAATTGTCCATAAACCTTCTCACCCTTCACATTTAATATAATTTCTTTGAACCCCCCAGCAGTACCTTCGGTCATATCAACAAGTTCAACTTTCCATCTTTTGTTTTCGCAATAGCGTGTGTACATCCTGTATAAATCACCAGCAAAAATACTGGCCTCGTCGCCTCCTGTACCTGCACGTATCTCTACTATGGCATTCTTACTGTCTTCAGGGTCGGGAGGTATTAAAAGAAATTTAATTCTTTCTTCCATCTCCTCTTTTTTTATAATATTACTCTCTAATTCAGCTTTTGCAAATTCTCTTATGTCGTCATCCTTTTCAGTATTTAGCATTTCTTTTGCATTGGCTATTTCATTGATAACAGCTTTATATTCCTTATATGCCTCAATAATAGATTCTAAATCTTTGTATTCTTTACTGAGTTTGATGTATTTTTTCATATCCGTCATGGCATCGGCTTGCGTTATTATTTCGCCTACCTCTAGCCAATGATGGTAAATAGCTTCTAATTTCTCTAACATAGCAATTTCTTATTATCTTCCTTAATTTTTGCAAAAATAAGAAATTTCTTACATATAATTATATTCACCAAAGGGACTTTGAATAATTAATGATTTTGAAGGTGATCTGTCGCAATATCCTATTATTTGTGCCTCAATATGAAATTCTTTAGCCAATGCAATAATCTCATCAGCATATTTTCCTTCGGTATATAACTCAAGTCGGTGCCCCATATTGAACACTTTGTACATTTCTGACCAATCGGTCTGGGATTCTTCCTGTATCAATTTAAAAAGTGGAGGCAATGTAAACATGTTATTTTTAACTATTTTTAGTTGCTCAATAAAGTTTAAAATTTTAGTCTGACCACCGCCGCTGCAATGTATTAAGCCATGTATTACAGGAAAGAATTGCTCAATAATTTTCTTCATAAGTGGTGCATAGGTTCTTGTTGGAGAAAGAACAAGCTTAGCTGCTGTGATTCCAAATGGCTCTATGATATCTGTAAGCTTTTTACTTCCTGTAAAAACAACATCATCAGGTAAATTATTGTCAAAACATTCAGGATATTTATCTTTATAGATTTTACTGAATACATCGTGTCTGGCAGATGTAAGTCCATTGCTTCCCATACCACCATTATATTCTTTTTCATATATGGCTTTGCCCGAAGAAGCAAAACCAATAATAATGTCTCCATCTTTAATATTTTCGTTGGTGATGATTTTGTGTCGTGGCATACGACAGCTTACTGTTGAGTCAACGATAATGGTTTTTACCAAATCGCCCACATCGGCTGTTTCGCCACCCGTTGAATAAATATTGACATTCCATTTTCTCATTTCCTCAATAAATTCTTCGGTGCCATTGATGATTGCTGCAATTACTTCACCAGGTATTTTGTTTTTATTCCTGCCAATTGTTGAAGAAATCAGTATATCAGTTGTAGCACCCACACACATCAAATCATCTGTATTCATCACAATGGCATCTTGTGCAATGCCTTTCCAAACCGACATATCATTGGTTTCTCTCCAGTACATATAAGCCAGTGATGATTTTGTGCCGGCACCATCGGCATGCATGATGTTGCAGTAACTATCATCTCCGCCCATAATATCAGGAATAATCTTGCAAAATGCCTTAGGAAAAATTCCTTTATATATATTTATAATGGCATTATGAACGTCTTCTTTTGATGCTGATACACCTCGTTTATTGTATTTATTTTCTGAAGGAGTCATTTTAGCTATTTATTTTCTAACGAAGATATAGATTTTATTTAAGATATTTTATTGCTCTTTAAAAAACTTAGTATAAAGCAAAACATAAAAAAAGGTTCTCATTGAGAACCTTTATATCATGAGGATTATTTAAATACTTATTGGTTAGGTGTGTTAGGAGTTTCTGTATCAGGTGTATTTGGAGTCTCAGTTTTTGGTTGTTCATTATCAGGTTGTTCGGTATTTTCATTCATGTCGATAATCTGAATCTTAGTTTTTTCAATTGGTGTATTAGAGTCTTTTGGGATGTAATTATCGTGAAGAATTCTGAATTCGGTTCTTCTGTTTATTTGGTGGGCAGCTTCTCTTTCTTTTGTTGAAGAGAGTGAGTTGATATATGCTTCTGTAAGTACTGTACCTGCTTTAAATGTAAATCCATCTCTAACAATATCTCTATCGAGAGTTCTGGGAACTCTTTCACCATAACCCTTAGCTTCCATTCTGTCGGGGGCAATACCTTTTTCTATAAGGTAATCAACAACAGATTGGGCACGTTTTTGTGAGAGGGTATCGTTGTATGCATCAGATGCTCTGGCATCAGTATGCGAAGCCAATTCAATAACAATTTTTGGATTTTCGTTCATAGTAGCTATCAAACCATTTAGGGAATCCTGAAACTGAGGCTGCAATTCATGTCTGTCGAGAGCATAAAGGATTTCGGGCAATTCGATAGGTTTTTTTGGTATTGGTACCAAATCAAAATTAACAATGAAGTCTTTACTTTGTTCAACACCTACAGTTGATTCTTTAGCAGTAGAAGAGAAATAATTAGGTTTACTGACTAAAAGTTCGTAGGTTGTGTTAGGAAGTATCTGTGTTTTGTCAAATTTATATGAGCCGGTGGCGTCTGTAGAATCTTCAATAGAAGTGCCATCAGAGCCAACGAGTTTAACTTTGGCACCTACAATAACATTTTTTGTTTCAGCATCTTTAACAATGCCCTGTAGTGTAAAGACAAGAGGGGGGAGGAAGAAAGAGTAGATATCATCACCGCCTCTGCCACCGTTTCTGTTGGAGCTGAAATATCCTTTTTCCTGAACACCTTCGAATATGATTGCAAAATCGTCACCGGGTGAGTTTATTGGAAATTTCATATTTTCTGGTGTAGCCCATGTTTCACCAAGTTTTTCTACTTTAAAAATATCGAGACCTCCCATACCAATGTGTCCGTCTGATGAGAAATAAAGGGCGTCATTATCTTTTATAAAGGGATACATTTCATTCCCATCGGTATTGACGTTTTGGCCAAGATTAACGGCTTTGTCGAAGGGCCTTGTTTTTCTCTCTCTCTTAGCCATCCAGATATCTTTGCCACCTTGTCCGCCTGGCATATCAGAGGCAAAGTAGAGTGTAAGCTCATCTTTTGAAAGGGAAGGGTGTCCGTAATTGAAACTATCAGGGCCTAAGGCCAGAACTTCTGGCATATCCCATCCACGGCCTTTCTTCTGTGTGAAATATATTTTACAGGTTGTTGTTTGTCTTCTTTCAACAATACATCTTGTAAAAAACATGGCATTGCCTCTGTCGTTAAGTGAGGGAGCTCCTTCATTGGCTGTTGAATTAACAGGGCCTTCATCTACTAATATAGGATTAGACCATGTACCCATGGGTGTACCACCGGGGGCTGCTCCTTTTTTGCCTTTTGCTTTACTTTGCTCTGAGAAGAACAAAGAAGTAAAGTTCTCACCTGTCCATGCATCAGTACCTTTACCAATAACACCATCCCTTGATGAAGTGAATATTAGTGATGCAAATTTTCTGTCGGCATAAGCAGGTGCAAAATCATTTTCCCTCGAATTCAGTTGCCTTACATTTTCAATTTCATAACGCGTGGGATTGTCCTTCCACATCTGAGCCAATTTGCACGATTCCACACCTTTTTCTCCGCGTGTATCGTTGGGTGCTTTTTCTTTATAATCGTTAAATGCAATAATGGCCTCATCATATTTCTCATTTTGCTTGAGGGCTTCAGCCAGATATAAATAGGCAATAGGGTCGGGATAACCTGATTTGGTAACCCTTTTGTATTGCGATTCGGCTCTCTTTATATTATTGGTAAATCTGTAGCATTCAGCAATCTGAAAAAGAATACGCGCCCTTTCTGCTTTATTCCTCTTTATCTTAGAATAAGCTTTCTGGTATAATTCAATGGCATCGACAAATTGTTTTTGCTTAAATGCATTATCAGCTTCCTCAGTGTAATTGCGTTGGGCATGTGCAGATATATTTACACATAAACTCAAGATTAAACTGAATACGAATAATTTAGATATTCTCATAACTGTCTTATATTTATATAATTTTATTTTATATTTAAAAAACTCTTCAAAAATACATAAAAATATTATTTATTTTAAAATATTTAAAAAAATATCATTAAAACATTAAAAAAAATAATAAAAGTGTAATCTCATAAGGATAAAAAAACATTAAAACTTATTTATAATAGCTTGTTAATCAGATATTTTATAAATATTTAGTTATTACGTTATTTTTTCAATAGAGTTACAATAAAATAAAAAAAGATGGATTAATTAACCCATCTTTTTTGGTTTAATTAAAAAAGTATTATTTTTTTAAGTTTTCTTTCCTTCTCAATTTGGCTTTCAATAAGTCGAGGGCAATAGGACTGGCAACGAATACGGATGAATATGTTCCGATGGCAATACCCATAAATAATGAGAATGAAAATCCTCTGATAACATCACCACCAAATATCATTATGACCAACAGAACAAGCAATGTAGTGCCTGAAGTGTTTACAGTTCTGGATAAAGTTGAATTGATAGCACTATTCATATTCACTTCTATATCACGTTTAGGGAACAGATTCATATTTTCACGTATCCTGTCGAAGATAATTACAGTATCATTAATAGAATAACCAATTATGGTAAGTATAGCTGCAATAAATGTCTGGTCAACTTCTAAGCTGAATGGCAGAATATTATAAAAAATTGAATATATGGAGATAACAATCATTGTGTCGTGAAACAAAGCTACGAGACCTGATAATCCAAATTGCCAGGCCTTAAAACGCAAAGCAATGTAAATGAATATAATAATCAAAGCAAAAAAGATGGCCATAATAGCCGCCGTTTTGATGTCGCGGGCTACAGTAGGTCCTACTTTTTGGGAGCTTAAACGACCTATTAGTTTGCTTTCGTCATCGGAGATGAAATCAGTAAAACTTATAGGGGCATTGTAGGAATCTTTTAAAGCATTATAGATTTTAGTTTCAATAATAGAATCTGTTTCCTCTCTATTATCGTCAATCATAAATTTTGTGGTCAGCTTTATTTGGTTACTGGGTCCGAAGGTTTTTACTTCGGGAGCTTCACCAAATTCAACAGCCAGTTTTTTTCTTAGTTCAACAGTATTAACGTCCTTATCGAAACGAATAACGTAAGAATGTCCTCCTGAAAAGTCAACACCATAGTTTAAGCCCCTTGTAAATAATGAAGCGATACCTATCAGAATTACAATTGAAGAAGCAATATAGAATTTTTTACGTGGTTTCATGAAGTTGAAATTGGTTTTTGCCAGAAAATCTCTTGTAATGGAGTTGCAGAATGTAATCACTTTATTCCTTTCGAGCATCCACAGGAAGATTAATTTGGAGAAGAAAATAGCTGTAAATAAAGAGGATAAAATACCAATAATCAGAGTAGTAGCAAATCCTTGTACAGGGCCGCTACCGAAGGTGAATAACACAACACCAGTGAGCAGTGTGGTAACGTTACCGTCGATGAT
>CAZVOS010000120.1:0-7391 GCA_964628845.1 uncultured Bacteroidales bacterium
TTTAGTACAAACGAGGGAAGCGAAGTTTGGACTAATTTGTTTTTCCAGTCGGTATTATATTTCAGAATTTGAACTTAATGGCGAAGACAGAGCTAAATATGGAGATAATACTATAAAACTTTTGGCGGAGCGTCTTAATCATATAAAAGGTATTTCTGTGCCTCAATTATACAGATTTAAAGAGTTTTACCTGACTTATCCTCAGATTTTCTCGACAGTGTCGAGAAAATTCGAAAATGCAAAATTGAAATACCCAATCTATTTTTTTAATGATATAATTTCTTTTGATAAGAACTTTTTATATTGAGCAAACATAAAATTATAAAAAGGATTTAAGTTTTCTTTTTTACGAGAATCTTCAAGGGCATTGATATATGATACTTTTACAGTATGAGAGATATAAAACATGGGTAAATTAAAGTACGCTAAAATGTAATTCATTAATAACCTAGAAGTACGACCATTACCATCAGCAAAAGGATGAATAGAAATGAAGTTGAAATGTAAAGAAAAAGCAGCTTCACATTTTTGTTTAAATGTTTTCGCATTAGAAACTAGTCTGTTGTTTTCAATAATAAGATTTTTCATTAAATAAGGAACCTTTTTATAGTCAGGGAAATAACGACTTCCTGCTCGAACAGAACAAAGCCGATAATCACCTTTAGAGCTATCAAAAGAACCTGCAATGGTATTTATTTTAGAACCTGTATTTTTTATAACAGTTGCATTTATTAATTTAATTGTCTTTTCAGATATTATAGATTTTGATTTAACAAGTTCAGAAACCAATAATAGAGCATTAAAGTGATCAAAAACCATTTGATGATGTTCAAAAGGTTTATTTTTAGAAGTTTTACCATATTCCAGTAAATCAAAAACTTGACTTTCAGTAAGGGTACTTCCTTCTAAAGTGGTAGAATGATATGTTATTGCATAATAAGTATATTTTCTTATATCAATAACTCCTTTAACAAGCTTTGAATAAGATAAACAAAGATCGTATAACTGATTGTAGTTCATAATATTGATTTTTTACAAAGATAAGAAAAATTGAAAAAAGAGTAGGATGATTCTTTTCTTAAAAATTCATTTATCACCTTATAAATTTTACTTAACAAACATATTCCTTTACAAAAAACACTACCTCACCAACACAAACGCCCCCCACTTATAAGGCTCGCTTCTGTATTTGTTTTTCATTAATTCCTGTGCCAACCGGAAAGCTTCCGGTATGGGTTTGCCAGAAAACAATTTCTCATAAAAATATTCCATAAATTCGGCAGTTTCTGCATCAGGTACTTTCCATAAACTCATAACGACATATTCAGCACCTGCTGCCTTAAATGACCTCTGCAAACCATACACCCCTTCGCTGCCTTTAATATCACCCAGCCCTGTTTCGCAAGCCGAAAGCACTACCAATTGGGTATTGCCTAAGGTCATATTGGCAGCTTCATAAGCTGTGAGTATGCCATCTTCAATATTTATCGTATCTGCTTTACCAAGCCAGGTATTATTGGCACCGGCAAAAAGAAGCCCTGCCCTGTTGAGCGGATTGTCCGATGTGCGGTAAACAGTGCGTTCTTCCTCCTCAATCAACAGGCGTTCTTTATGTTCAATTTTGGGGTCAGGAAAGAAAAACCCATGTGTGGCAATATGAATAATACGGGGCGATTGATTGCCTTTATTGCTTTTAATTTGCTCTTCTAAAGCATCCTTTCCTGTAAAAAACTGTGTTTTAACCTTATATTTTTTTGCAACAGCATTGATATTTTCCACCTCTTTTAAAGTGCCGGGCAGATATTTCCATGACACATTGCCCCTGTCTATGTCAGAAGGTATCGAGCGACTTACTATATGGTTATCTTTTTTTAAACTTTGTGCCAGCTCTTCTAATTCTTTGCTCTCTGCATCGTAATTTATACCGCCATACAGTTCAATTGATGGGGGCATTTCATTTTTAAAGGGCGATTCCTGCACAAGCATAGCTGTAGTACTTAACTGTACAAGTTTATAGTTATCGCACAAACGGGTATTGCTATCAATGGCAATGGCTGCAAAAGATATTTGGTGCAAACTGCCCGAAGGTGAAAAATAAACCGTACTGCCTTGGGGTATCAGATGCTCTATGGGTTTCCAAATTAATTCATAAAGCCCGGAATTTCCTTTCTCTACGACTTCATCTCCCTCAAGTAAGGTAGCCCCCCTGTAAAGCGTATTTATAAAAGTTTTATCGCTGCTTTTGTTTTTTAACAGCAGGCTGTCCAATTGCTTTTGCTCAAAAAGAGGCACCAGATGGGGCAGGCTATCCTGCTTGTTTAAAACAAGGGCAATGTACAGGGCGCTGTCTGTCCATTCTTTGCCGTTGTGGTATGGAAACGATGTAAATTCAATTGCAACTTCATCAATTTTAAGTTTTGATTGTATCTCTTTCCATTTAATACTGCCATTTTTTTGGCTTTGTTCAAAAGTTGTTGAAAGTCTTGCTATATCGGTTTCCAATTTTTTTATACTTTCTTCAAGTGAATCAAGATTAAAAGTACGATATTCCAAGAGCTTGACACTTTGCAAGGCAAAGTTTTTTCGTAAATACATCCATTCATCAAATTTTTGTAAAGCCTCAATATTTCCACTGTTTAAAATTGATTGACGCATGTTGATACCAGACTGGAGTATGATACCTTTGATAATAAGTTCGATATTATATGCTTCGGAAGATAGTCGGGTTTGTCCTATGTAATATCTAACCGTAAAAGAGTTTAAATAATATAATTTTAAATTAATATTATCTAAAAAATCACCACTTTTACTTTCACTATAATAACATAAATTGTTTTTTATTCTTTTTGAAATAAAACTATAAGCCTTAATTATATATGGTTCAGCCTTTTCAAATTGATTCATGTCACAATATAATGAGATAATATTTCTAAGGCTAGATACTAAATATTCATTATCTTGAATTTTTTCTTTTTCAATTATGGAATATGCGAATAAAAATGACGATTCTGCTTTATCAAAAAAACCTATATCTTGCCAAAAACTCCCAATATTATTATTAATAATTGCATCTCTGAAAGGATTATTTTCATAAAATTCTTTAAAATTCTTTAATAATTTTAAGTATATATCTAAAACTAATTCATAATCATTATTTAAACGATATGCTTCAGCTAAACCTTCTAAATACTTTATAAGCTCAATATCGTCTGGTTTCAAAAGTTTTTCTGCAATTATATATGCATTATATAATAAAGAGCTCGCTTCTTTATAAAATTCTTCTTTTAACCATATCTGTCCTAATTTATAAAGTGATTTTGCAACTTCAATGCTTTCCTCGCCAGCTATTACTTTTCTAATATTATAGCCTATACCCCAAATATCTATCCCTTTTTCATATTGACCTATTTGACAATAAAATAGGCATATATCATCTAAAAAATCAGCAAAATCAAGTGTCTTAACTGTATCTTTCATAGATAATATATTATACATTTCTTCAATTCTAATTTCTGCTTTTGCTAAATCATCATTTGACCTGTATAATTTAATTAAATTTTTTAATGTTAATATATATTCTTTATGAGAATTTATATATATATTATTGTATATATTTAACGCTTCTATATAATATTTTTCTGCCTCTTCTAGTTCATCAATATATAGAGAAACAATCCCTAAATTATTTAGTGTCCAACCCTCTCGTTCAGAGTTTACGCCATAAATAATTCTATAACCTTCAAGACAAATTAAAAAGTATTCTTTTGCTACTTGGTATTTTTTGTATTCTAAATTAAATCTAGCATAATCATCTAACGTGAATAAATATTCTGTGTCTGTTTTAGATAATAATATATTATTAATTTCTATAAGTTCTAAATAATGATAATTTGCAGAATCGAAATCTTTATTAAATTCATAAGTTCTTGTTAATTTGAATAAGACTTCTGCATATTCAATACTTTTATTACCAAAATTATTTTTTACATTTTCTAAAGCTTCTAAATATAAGGGCAAAGCTTTTTCGTATTGTCCTATGCTTTTATACAATAGTGCAAGATTATTTAAACGAATACCATAGGATGAATTCTCTTTTCCAAGTGATTTTTCAGCGTTTTCTAAAGCTTTAATGCTTAAGGGTAAAGCTTCTTCGTATTTACCCATGTTACTATATAAAACAGCTAAGTTATTTAAGCTTATTCCATAATCAGGATGTTCTTTTCCAAGTAATTTCTCCCTGTTTTTCAAAACATCAATATATAAAGGAAGCGCTTTGTCATATTGTCCTATAGCTTCATATAATATAGCAAGGTTATTTAAACTTACATTGTAATTATCATTATTTGTTCCAAATTTCTTTAGTGCATATTCTAAATTAGATTTGGCAAATATTATAGCATTTTCATAGTTGCCATCTCTATACATTTTTTTTATTCTTAAATTGTTATTCTCCCAAATAATTTCTATTTTACTTCCGTAATTTTTTTCCCCTTTTACACTTTCGTCCTCATTGTACCATACCCATCTACCCATTTCACTTCCGTCAGTATAATAACCGATTAATTCTTTGCTTCCACTTTCATAAAAACCTTCAATTTTTCCATGCTCTTTACCGTTTACAAATTGTACTTTCGTATCAATTTTGCCATTTTCATAGTAGTACAACCACTTACCACTTTCTTCTCCACTTTTTATAAAACCAATTGTGCGTTTTTTGCCATTTTCATAAAAAGCTTCATACTTTCCATTCACGGTATCATTAGAAAAAGTTTTTACTTCTTTAATAATACCATTTTCATAAAAACTAATGCTCTTGCCTTTTCTAATATTATTTTTATAAAACTCCTCTAATTCTTTATTTCCGTTTTCATAATACCAATAGCATTTTCCATCTATAACATCTGGTCCAATAGAAATTAAATTTCCTTCAAATTGCTTAATGCCACTCTTGTAGTAATCAGTTGTAATTCCATGTGACACACCATTTTTAAAACTAATTTTTCTGTAATACATTACTGAATCAAGTATATCAGTTGGCTCCCATTGGCTGTTATACCATATAACCCAATCTCCTTGTTTCTTATTATTGGTATCTGTAATATTTGGTGTTTGAGTAGGAATGGTTTGACCTAAGATAGTATTAGTGCCAATAAAAAAGATTAATAAAACAAAAACTCGGATTTTTTTTTTCATAGAGATTATTTTAATGACAATATATTTTTTAACTTTTTATTGCTTATAAAAAGCCGATTTAAATAACCTTTAATCATTTATTAGTTTTTCATAATTATTAAAAAGTAAGTGTGGTCTCTTGTCTATTTAATTTGTTAGTAGTGGATTTAATAGCCAAATAAATTAATTTCATACGGATTATCGAGGTAATTTTTCGGAGTAATTGAAAAACTAAAATCATCATAATCATTCATAAAACCAATATCAATTTGGCTTTGAATAAATATTTCCTCCATATTTTGTTCATGCACTTTAATAAATGTATCATAATAAGTTGGGTTAAAAAAAATGTTTCCTGTATGTACCGCTAAAATTATTGAAATATCAGATTTAAATTTGTTTCTTCTTCTCATTTGATCGCCCAAGTGTCCATAGAGATGATTATCTCTTTTTAAATAGCTTATTAAAAAATAAGTTTTATTAATAGTGGGTAAAAGTGTCACATAAACGAATTCCATTCTTTCATCAGAATGTGAAATAGGGTTACCTTCAAAGTCAAAATCTAAATAAAACATTGAAGATACAGCTATTGGATAAAATACTGGTAATTCAACAACTTTTGTTTCGATAACAGAAAAATCATTTTTTAGTAATGCATTATCAAAAATTTCTTTATTCTTTTTAATGTCATTTTCTGATTGAGTACCATAATTGATGAATCTTGAAACTTCAAGTTTTTTATGAGAACCAACAACAAACCCTCTATATGCAAATAAAAAATGTTGTTCTTCAGAGCCAATATATGAATCAATTTCAATAGGTTTAAATATTGAATCATGTGTATTACAAAAGCCCAAAAAAATTGAAGCTACGTTTTTACTTAATTTCTTTGCATAAAATCCTCCTTCTTCAAAAGCAAAAGTAACAACATGAGAATCTTCGGCTATTAAACTTAATACTCCATTATTTTGTATTGAATGTGCACCACTAATAATGATATTGCCAGAACTGTCAACATTGCAAGTTGTAGAACTTGCAAGAGGATGCCAACATTTTTTTGACAAAGAAGTACATCTCATTATAACCTCTCTTATAATAGAATCAAAGTCACTTTGACTTACATCTACAAGACCTAATTTTTCAAACTCCTTAAAGTCTGCATTTGTCCTTAAGTTTATTGGTGGTAGTTTCTCAATAATTTGCATAAACTCTTCAAAATTCGATGGATTTAAACCTCCTTTTCTTAAATCTCTCATGACTTCAAAAATTAACTTGTGATTAATTTGAGGGCTTTTTAATTGGTTTAGGTAATTTACCATTTTATTGCATTTTACATTTTTTTAAAAATCTCATTTTTATTATCTTTTTTTATACAAAATATTTCAAAAATATAAATATTTTACAAATAATGCCTCCTAAAACCAAAAGTAAATTTTATTTTTGTTTACGGAATTAATCGAAAATAATTATGGGAACAAAATGGAAACTATTCGTTTTATTGTTTTTGATTGCTGTTTGCTTCACTTACAAAGTGGTGTATGCTCAAGAAAAAACAAACAAAACAGATATGCCTTTAACAGAGATTAAATATAGCCCTGAAGCCAAAGCATTAGAAAACCTTATATTGGCAGAACAATTGGCAAAATATGGCAGAGAAACAAATACCGTAGTAGCTTTAATTACCGCCATAAAAATTGTAGTTAATACCCCCACTTCCAAATTAAAAGCAAAAAAAATAAGCAGCTCCATTGACTCCTTAAACATTGTGCATACAGAAAAGCCCTTACCTTCAAAACTTAACAGCATTAATTTGCCTACCCTCATAAACGATGCTAAAATAATGGCTAAAGGAGACACAAATATGCTAAAACTCATCGAAAAAGCCATCATCGAAGATGACGACAGGGGAGCTTTAGGTGGTCCTAGCTATAAAGAAGACAGGGTTTTGCCCAAATCGCAGGACACCTACGAAATTTTAATGAAAAGTAAAGAAATCGCTATTGCTTATGTTAGTGGCGATGGCACCACCAACCTCGATTTGTATGTGTATGATGAAAACAATAACTTAGTAGCTTTTGATGACAAACCAACCGATGAGTGCCTTGTAAAATTCGTACCCGAACGTGCCGCTAAATTTAAAGTAAGCATCAAAAACAAAGGACATTATTTTAATGATTATGTGTTGAAGACGAATTGATTAGTCTTTTACTTATTTAATC
>CAZVOS010000121.1:0-7388 GCA_964628845.1 uncultured Bacteroidales bacterium
CCTTCAATCTTCTTCAATCCTTCAATCTTCTTCAATCCTTCAATCTTCTTCAATCACCTACAGTGCCGGCTCATTCAGTAAGTCCATAAACTCACTAGCTCTTGCTTCAAGCATAAAAACAACTTTCTCGATGCGTGCAACCAAAATATTATAACAGATATAACCAATGATACCTACAACCAATCCAGCAAGTGTGGTTACCATCGCTTCATAAATACCTCCTGATAATAAGCCAATATCGATATTATTACCTGCTTTGGACATATTGTAAAAGGCGTTTATCATACCCGAAACTGTACCCAGAAAACCAATCATAGGTGCGGCTCCTGCAACTGTGGCCAGAGCAGCAATATTTTTTTCCAGTTTGTTTACTTCCAGCTTTCCTACATTTTCGATGGCAGCATTAACATCACTCAATGGCTTGCCTATACGCAACAACCCTTTCTCAATCATTCTGGCAATGGGTGAGTTGTTATGCTTGCACAACGAAAGTGCAGAATCAAGCTTACCGTCATGTATAAAATCACGTATGTTGTTCATAAAATTAGTTTCTTCCCTACTTGCACGGTTAATAGCTAAAAATCGTTCTATAAAAATATAGATTGCTACTACTGACAATATGGCTAATGGTAGCATAAACCATCCTCCCTTAAGCATCAATGCCCATAACGTTAATGTCTCAAATTCCTGCGTAGCTGGAGTATTAACAACGGTATTTATTATACTATCCTGTGATGTCGAAGTTACTTCTGTAATTTGCAATAATAATCCTATCATCTTATTTATGAATTAGTTAGTAAATTATATAACTTATATTATTTTAATTTATTGTAAACACAAAATTAATAATGTTTTCAAAATACAGTTCGTATTGCAAATTTATTTTAAAAAAAATTAACTTATACATTATATAACATTAAATTTGTATTTTTTCAAATTTTGAATATGCATCAAGATATTATTCTTATCGCAGATGACAATGAAGAAGTTTTAAACTTTACTGCTTTTGCAGTAGAAATGATGGGTCATAGGGCTGTAAAAGCAATAAACGGAAAGGAAGCCATACTCAAAGCAAATGAAGTGCGTCCTTCTTTAATTATCCTTGACTGGAAAATGCCCGAGATAGATGGTATGGATGCCGCTATTTATTTTAGAAATGACAGGAATTTTAAGGATACGCCTATTATAATGATAACTGGTACAAATGAAACTTCTGAACTAATGGCTGAAGCAATGGAAAATGGGGTGAACGATTTTTTAAGAAAACCATTTATTCAAATAGAACTTCAAGCACGTATTAAATCACTGCTTAAACAAGCCAACTATATTAAACAAATTATTGAAATCAAAATCAATGAACTTAATAATAATGCAATTCAATTAGCTCATTCTATTGAAGAAAAGAAACTTATACTTTCTCATCTGGAAGCTATATCCGAAAAGACTATCGATAATCAACAGAAAAATAAAATTACCGAACTGATATCAAAAATTAAGGTGGCAGAAGTGGTTAATCCACTTGATAAGCTTCAAAATCAGTTCTCAGATGTCAATAATAAATTTTTGAATAATATTCTCGAAGTACACCCAAACCTTACACTTGCTGAAATCAAATTGTATATGCTCCTCCGCCTCAACCTCGACACCAAAGAAATAGCTGCCCTCCTGTACCAAACTTACGACAGTGTAAGAGTCTCTCGAACTCGCCTCAGGGAAAAACTCAACCTCCAAAACTCAGAAAAACTTCATGCCTACCTTATTCAATTCTAAATATCTTTATTTAAAAATCTAAGACGATAACTAATTCCAAAGCAATGTTTCGGATTACTCTAAGTAGGGTCTGCTGAAAAAGTCTGAGGTGCGCCGGATTTGAGGCCACGAGGCGATGATGTATAAGAATACTTCGAGCCGAAGTAACGAAGAAAACGGCGTGCATCAGACTAACAAACACATACATAGAAATTTTTAAGAGTTGTTCGTTTTGCAAAGTTCAAGTACGTTTTTAAGTCCAAAACTCATTTCTCTGAAAAAATTATCTGATTTAGTGCATGAGTTGAAAGAGTTTTCCATTAAATCCCTTGCATTTGTTTTAAATAAAACATACATAAAATCCTTACTAAAGTGTGTGTTAAGTGTTTTTCAGCAGGCCCTAAGTACTCTATCACGATAGGAGCTATTAGGACACTCCGAACTCCGAATCCAGGTTCACTCTAAATTTTCCCTTATTTTACACAAAGCCCGCAAAGTTTTCATCAAATAATTTATATCTGCGTTAATCTGCAAAATCAGCGTGTTCTGCGTTCCATCACTCCGAACTCCCAAACCTACTTTGCGTTCTTTGCGTCTTTGCGTGCAAAACCCCGAATTATAGAAAACTCCGAACCTCCCCCTGCTTCCTTTTTGCTTCCTTTAAATATAAAAATTATACTATTTTCATAAATATATTTGCAGATTGCATCATTTTGCATTATAATATGGTATAAACTATTTTTTTCTAACATTAATTTGTATTTACTTAAATTCAATCATATGAATAACTTTTACAAGCGTCAACTCAGAAAAACCGCATTATTTTTAGCTTTATTTGTTATGTTTTCGGGTTATAACTACGCCCAAAACTGTTCTGTAAATGCCGGTGTTAAAGACACTATATGCGAAAACGAACAATTGTTTTTGTACGGGCAGAAATCCGGACTTTTTGCCGGTGCAGGCACCACAACGTGGACACAGATTGGTGGTCCTACAGTTATAATAGTTGCTCCTAATGCATTAACAACCGAGGTTACCGGTCATCAGGGCGGAAACACTTATGAATTCCGCATCTCAACAAGATGTGCCGATGGCTCACTTGTTTTTCAGGATGTTGAAAAAGTTATATTAGCTGCTTCTATTGCAGATGCAGGAACTGGCTTTACAGCTTGCCCCGGCATAAATGTGGGCTCTTTATCAGCAAATACCCCAGGTGGCGGTGAAACAGGCACATGGTCAATAATCGGCACCAATAATGGCGTAACTATAAATGATGTAAATTCTCCTACTTCAACTGTCAGTTTTTCTGCTACTGCATGTGGCTCCACAACTTTAAGGTGGACAATTACTAATCCCAATGAATGTCTTTCTTATGATGATGTGGTGGTTATTAACAGAGGCGGCGTAAGCCCCATAACTGCCTCAGCTCCCAATCCTTCGCATTGTTACTCTACCACACAAAGCACAACCTTAACAGGTTCTTATGGCGGTTGCGGCATTAACGGACAACAAGGCGTCTGGACAATTATCAGTGGCCCTAATGTGCCAAATATCAGCAATCCCAACAGCAATTCTACCGGCGTAAGTGGTCTAATTGAAGGCACTTACGTTTTCAGGTGGACTGTTTCCGGCCCCTGTGCTTCGGGCTATGCCGAAGCTACAGTTATTGTACCTGCGGCTACAGCCAATATTACAGGAGCAGGTGCAGGTGCCGACCAAATCTTCTGCGATGCCAGAACATCCGCTGTATTACAAGGTAACAGCCCTCTTTACATTAATGAAACTGTAAAATGGATTCAAACTGGTGGCCCAGCAGGGGTTACGATAGTTAGCGACAGTTTACCTGTAACTCAGGTAACTGGTTTAGATGGCAGCAGCACCTATACATTCCGATATACTATTAATAATGATACTACAGTATGTTCCAGCTCCGATTATGTTACAATTTCTTATTACAATAATGCACCTACTATCACGATAACTCAAAAACCAATACTACTCGATTGTGATGAGACAACAGCTTTGGTGCCCTATACCGTAACTGGCTCGGGCTATAATCAATACCGCATTATCAGCGGACCTCCCGGAAGTGGTATGACTTTCCCTACCGGCTGGACATCAACAAGTACAAGCCCTGCTTCAATACCGGGTTTTACCGTAAATGGAACCTACCTGGTGCAATTTCGCAGAACAACCAATGTTGATGTAGATTGTGCCACAGCTTATGATGAAGTTTACGTTATAACTTCTGAAGCTGCTGTTCTGTCTAATGCAGGAACAGACCAAATATTGGATTGCAATATCGATACGACCCTGCTTGCCGGTAACGACCCTACACAAGGTGGAATGTTCTCATACACCGGCACTTGGTCTTTAGTGAGTGGCCCTAGCGGAGTGGTTTTGACAGACCCCCATGCATACCTTTTGGAAATAAGGGATTTGGTGCCTGGTGCATACACATTCCGTTGGACTATTTCCGGTGGTGCTACTTGCTATCAGAATTCCGATGAAGTCACAGTTTTAGTTGCCAATATAATTCCCATTGCTTCAATTGCTGGTCCCGACCAGGTGGCCTGTGCAAACAGCCCTGTGGTATTAGAAGCCACCCCTGTTCAATTTATTTTTGAGATAGGTGTGTGGTCTGCAATACCAAGTGCCGGTGTCGTTTTTTCTGATGTTAACGACCCCCATGCTACTATAACCGGATTACTGGCCGATTCAACTTATATGTTGATATGGTCGGTAACCAATGGATGCGGCGTGGCAAGGGATACTATGTATATAAACGTTACTGACGATGAAGGACCCATTGCATCAAGTGCCGGCCCCGACCAGTGCTTGAGTGAAGGCACAACATCAACAACTTTAGTCGGAAATGAACCTACACAAAGTGGGACATACCCCACTTTAACAGGAGAATGGTTGCAGGTAAGCGGGCCCAATACAGCAACTTTTGCTGATAGTAGTGACTATAATACTGAAGTTTCCGATTTAATTGATGGCACATACCTCTTCGAATGGGTCATAACAGGTGCTCTTGGCTGCCCTCCCACAAGAGATACCGTAGTCATTACTGTTGCTGACGTTACAACAGCAGTTGCACCAGAAGATACCATATTTTGCGGCGTAGATATAACTCTTATTGCTAATGAACCAGGGTCCGGAGAAACTGGCTTGTGGACTCAGGAAATGGGTAATGCCGGCCCTGTTATTGTAAGTCCCACTAATGATACGACAGAAATTACTGGTCTTTCCAATAGCACTTACCGCTTCAGATGGACTATTACTAACGGGGCTTGCGTATCTTACGATGAAGTGGATGTATTTGCTTCTCTTCCGCCTACCCCTGCCGATGCAGGCGATGATAAGAGTGTTTGTGGCAGTTCATCGGTAGTAATGACAGCAGATGCAGCTGATAATGGCATTTGGACTATTGTAAGCGGACCAAATACCCCTACTTTTTCGAGTATAACATCTCCTACTGCAACCGTAAGCAACCTCGTTATGGGTACATACCTATTTATATGGAACAGCATGGGCGGCCCGTTCTGCCTCCCCTCTCAAGATACTGTTGAAGTTGTGGTAGTGCCACAAGCCAATGCAGGTGCAGACCAAAGTTACTGCGAAGCCATCACTGCTGTTAATTTACAGGGCAATTTAGCCAGTACCGGTACTTGGAACTGGGCAAGCAAGCCTGCAGGTGTCGCGAACCCAACAATAACTACAACCTCAGGCAACACTGCCGTCGCATCAAATTTGGATCCGGGTCTGACTGATTTCGGTATTTATGAGTTTTATTATACCATCTCTGCACCCGGCTGCGAAACAAGCGATACCATGACAGTAACTCTATACCAACCACCAAGTGTCGCTGACGCAGGTATTGACCAAGATTTGTGCGACTCTACAACATTCCACTTCACCGCTGCAACCCCTGCTTTTGGTACGGGTACCTGGACACAATTGTATGGACCTGGTGGTGGTTCTTTTACAGATCCTAACGACCCCACAACAACCTTTACAGGGGCTACTTATGGCTTATATATCTTCCAGTGGACAGTTGCCAATGGCGATTGCAATAATGCCGACCAGCTACGTATCGAAAACTTTCAGCCACCCTCTGCTGCTGCTGCCGGCCCCGATATTGATGTGGTATGCGATACCATGACTATCATGGCTGCCACAGAACCTCTTGTGGGTGTAGGTAACTGGACATTAATTTCTCAACTCGGCGATGGCCCTGTACCTGTAATAATTTCCCCTATCTTATACAATACGCCCATTACCAATTTAGGACCCCAAACAGATGGTTCATCAGAAGTTTATACTTTTGAATGGATGATGACAAACGGACCTGCATGCGATACCCTCAGAGATACTATTATTATCACAGCCCACCAAACCCCGACACCTGCAGATGCAGGCCCCGACGAGGATTTATGCGAAATATTCACCACTACACTGGATGCTGTTGATACCATTGTAGGTACCGGCACTTGGAGTATTATAAGCAAACCTGCAGGTGCACCCGACCCAAGTTTTACTCCTGATGTGAATACTCATGACGCCCAAGTGAATTTTACTTCAGGATTTTATGGCACTTATGTTTTTGAATGGGAAACGGCTACTTTATATTGTGATTCGGCCGACCAGGTAAGCATCACAATATATCAAAACCCCTCCGAGCCGGATGTTGTTGCTGATTTCGAAATTTGTCAATTCGATAATTTAACTTTAACTAACGACCCTCCAACGGTAGGCACAGGCCTCTGGACTCAAATTTCTGGCCCCAATACAGCCAATATTTTAAATCCTACTTCCAATTCTACTCAGGTTATCGGTTTTATTACAGGCGATTATGAGTTTGTTTGGACAGTAAGCAACGGTACATGCGACGACAAGGCCGATACCGTCGAAGTTACGGTGAGCCCCATTCCTTCACAAGCTGTAGTAGGCGCCGATCAATTCTATTGTGATGCCACATCTGCTATACTTACTGGTAATGACCCTCTTCTGGGTACAGGCACATGGACAGTAGAAAGCGGGCAGCTCGGTATCACCTTTGACCCTGATGCCAACACACATGATGCAACTATAAACGGCCTTGTACCCGCTTCTCCTGAAATTTATACTTTAAGATGGACCGTAGCAACCGGTAATTGCTTTACTTACGATGAACTCGACATTACAGTATGGGAGTCCCCAACCACTGCGGCTGCCGGCCCCGACCAGGATATTTGTAACACCACTTCCTTCTCAATGGCTGCCAATACACCAACAGTTGGCACAGGCAACTGGACACGGATAAGCGGACCAAACACGCCCACCATTGTGACGCCTTCTTCACCCACAACATTAATTAATGGAACAATACCCGGCACTTATGTTTATAGATGGACTATTACAAACGGCAGTGTTTGCGCCCCCTCAACAGATGATGTAACTATTATTATCAGAAACGATATTTCCCTTTCCGGACCTTCTGATGTAACTGTTTGCGATGGCGCTCAGCCAACATTGTCTGTTACACCTTCCGGCGGCTCAGGAGTTTATACCTATCAGTGGCAACAAAGTGTAGGTGATTGCAACGGTGTATGGAGCGACATAGGCGGAGCCAATGCCAACACATATCAACCCAT
>CAZVOS010000122.1:0-7367 GCA_964628845.1 uncultured Bacteroidales bacterium
GTAAATTTTTAAAATTTATATATAAAAGACAAAAGAGCCCTTATATTGGATACCTCATTGATATCTGAAAATTCTCCAAGAGAGTTTACTTTACCATAGCCGGCCGTTGTATATTCTATTTCAAGGCCAATGGTTGTTTTTTCCTGTGTTACCATAAAACGTGGGGATACTCTGTAAACATAAGCTATGTTTGAACCACGTGCATAAACAGCAGCTCCAGGAAGCATGTTATAATCTGTACCGAAATTCTTTGTATAACCCCCAAAAACACCTGTAGTAAATTTGCCTGAAACAGTATAAAGTTCGGTCCATACAGAACCTGTATAGTAATTTGTAAATTCTTTGAGACCAGTTAAAGTGTCGTAACTTGTATTTTTTATGGCATAACCACCAAGCATGGTAAGGTCGTGTGCATTTTGAGCAAGTACAGCTTGTAATTTCCATGTGGTATTCTTAATTTTTATTTTTGAAAATGCTGTTGCAGAAAGCGACCCCAATGATTCATTAGTAATATAGCCCTTGGAGGTTTCAAGTTCAGGTACTATAACCTTATAATCGCCACCAGCACCAAAAAGATAATTTCCTTTTGCATAAGTGAGCAATAAATTAGCAGCAGGAATGCCTGCATTTCTCATATATATGTTACTGACACCCTTTGGGCCATTGCTTGCAAAATCCCTTTCTGCATAAGTTGTTGCTGATAAGCATAAATTATCGAGCTTATAAGTAAATCTCAACTGAGGGTTTCTCGAAAATGGCTGAAAAGGGACTCCTGTATTGAAAGAAATAACTTCGGGGAAGGCCTGTGCAATAAACAGCGGGTGCCAGTACTGACCTGCAAGGAGTTCTGATTTCTTCCAGTTTAATTTCACAAAGGCATGGCGCAATCGGAAACCATTAATATCGCTCTCAATATTGCCAAAAAAAGCACCTTCAATCACGCCAGAAGTTTTAGCTCCAAAAGCATCCGGACCTGTAATATTACCTGTTAAACGGGTTTGTATAGCCAGCATATTAAAATTAGGACTGGCATTGATATCTTTTTTATTGACGTCTTCTTTTATATTTTGCGGATACAATAAAAAATGCCCTTCCCTGACATCAACTGTCTGCCTTGTATCATAAAAAACATCGTTTTTTACAAAGCCGGTAAACTTAATACCGAAAGCTGGTTTGTCAGGGTTTTCCTGTGCCTTTATTAAAATTGGAATAAGTAATAATGCGGCAATAATTGTTTTAAATTTCATAATCATAAATTTTAATATTATATTAAAAAGCAAAAATAACAATATAATAATTGGTACATCAAAAAAAGATTGTTAAGAAAAAAAAGAATAATCTATTTTGCTTTTAAATCTTTTGTACGGGAAGCAGCAGTTTTACTCTGTTCATCTTTTCTTAGTTTCACTTCTTTTGTTTGCTTTTCTGGTGCAGGTGCAAAACGCACATCGAGATTTTTTGAAATCAGATTTCCTGCGTTGTCATATTCATTTCTGCGATGTGCAGTAACAGACCATGAGAAATTTATATCTGAATTTCCGTTATTGAGTTCAATAACTTCGAAACCTTCTTTTGTTTTATTTGTTACATACACACCATTACACTGTCCTTCGGGCTGAATAATGACTATTAATGGATGTGTTTCGTCCACAAAAATATTATGGCTAAAAATGGGGTCGAGTTTTACTACTGCTTTACCTTTAATGAGTCTGGCTGAACCATAATCCTGGAATAATATATCGGGTGCTTCCGGGCAATACATAATTACTTTATTGTTGTCGGGTGTTTTAACAATGCTTGATGCTGTTCCGCTGCCAATTATTTTATACACAGTACCACTGGCATTGCGTCCCCCTACGTAAGCATAATCGCCACTGGCATTATCGAAATAGCCACCCCATGTATTGTTACCACTTTGAGTGGCATGACCGAATACACCAAAGGTAAGACCCGAGAATGCGCCACCACTGCCATTGGTAAGAACACTTCCCGTTACATTATTACCCAGACCTACAATACCTGTTCCATTAGATACTGTAGCAGCAGAACCATAAACACCGACTGTATTCCCTTTAAAAATACCACCAGCTCCGCCCGTATAACTAGAAGCCGATAAATTGTTTCCTGCAGCAGTGATGCCAATACCGTCTGTAGCACTTGCCCCAAATGTAACAAGTCCGAAAGTACTCCCCTTAAACGCACCCCCACTGCCACTTGTAAGGTAGGTTAATGATTGGTTATTGCCTGCTCCCGCTACTGCTGTACCTGATGTATGCAAATTCCATCCAAACAAAGCCCCACCACCCGACTGTGCCGACTGTGCCCTAAGCCCTGAACCACTTCCCGCACCATTGGTGGCAATATTTAATGCATAGATGCCATCGCCGTTCAAATCGGCATTGATACCCGATACACCGGCTATAGTTGCACCGCTTGTTTGCTCATAAACACCATCGGTACTCGAACCACCATTGCCAAAAACTCCCGCTCCTGATGCACTGTTACTAACGCCTAAAATACCACTGTGTTGATAACCTACATAACCATAAATATTAGCATTATATAACCCATAAATAGCTATATCTCCATTTCCATTTACATGTAGTTTATTAGATGGAGATGTAGTATTGATTCCAATGTTAGTCCCAGTATTATACAAATAGCTATTGGCTTCCCATGAAGTACCATTGTGACGTAATGTTTGGCTTACCAAACCAGCAACAAGAGGTCCGGTAACTCCAGTAGCGCCGGTGGGCCCTGTAGCTCCGGTAATACCAGTATTACCAGTGGCTCCGGTATTTCCTGTAATGCCAGTATTTCCAGTGGCACCTGTTATGCCAGTATTTCCTGTGGCACCTGTTATGCCTGTAGTACCCGTAGCACCTGTTGTGCCACTGGGGCCGGTAACTCCTGAGACTCCAGTAGGGCCTGTTATACCTGTGACTCCTGTGGCTCCGGTAGCTCCATTTAAGCCCGTAGGACCAGTAGGGCCAGTTACACCAGACACACCAGTTATGGGCGACCACACACTCCCGTTGAAATACCAGAACTGGGTAAAATCAGAATCATATACAATGAGTCCGTTTGCAGGACTAACAATAGCATTGCGTTGTGCAGTAGTTAATCTGGGTATTAATAATCCCTTTTCTGTACTGCTCACATCTAGCATAGCCGATGTATGTGCCTGTGTACCTGTATTATTAATGGCTACACCTTGTTGTGCTTTAACGTAAGAAAAACTTAAATATATAATGAAGCTTAATAAAAATAAACGTTTCATATTTATCGATTTTAAAATGATTAAACAATATTTAATGGTAAAAATAAATATTTTTTTCTTGTTGAAAGAAATTAAATAATATTTTTTCTTTTATGTCAAACAGTTTTTAAAATTGAATAAAGTTTTGAGAAATATATTTAAGATTCATTAATCCCAAATTACGCAATAGAGAAAATATGTTAATTTTGGGGTGCAATTTCTAATGCGTAGCAATAGAAAAAATTATCATATGGAATTTGATATATCATACACCAGTAAAGAGATAACGCCATGGGGAGGAATGTTGCTTTTAAGGCAAATGTTAAATAAAATTGGCTTTAAAGAAGTAATTGCCTTATGTCCTGATTTACCTACTCCAAAATCAAATAGAGGATATTCTCCAAACACAATCATAGAAAGTTTTTTAGTAAGCATTTGGAGTGGGGCCAATCGTTTTTTGCACACAGAAGTTACAAGGCACGATAAGGCTTTAAGTAAAATATTTGATTGGAAGCAAGCACCAGGACAGGATACATACAAGCGTTTTTTTGGCAAGTTCACTCAAGCAAAGAATCAACGAGTAAGTGATTATTTTTATAGCTGGATGTTTGACAATGTAAAGTTTGATAATTATACTTTGGATTGTGATTCATCAGTAGTGACAAGATATAGAGAACAATAAGGGGCAGAAAAAGGCTATGATACTAAAAAGCATGGTAGAGCCTCGCATCATCCTATAATGGCTTTTGTTTCAGATGTGAAAATGGTAGCGAACTTCTGGTTGCGGAGTGGAAATACTTCGTCATCAGAAGGCTTTGTCGCTTTTTTAGAGGACACATTTCAAAAGCTAAAGAACAAAACAATTGGCTTGTTGCGCTTAGATAGTGGGTTTTACAGTAAGGAAATACTTGATTATATAGAGCAAAAAGAAAAGCCCATTAACTATGTTGTTGCAGTGAAGTTCTATGAGCCAATACAAAGAATGATTGCAGGGATAAACACATGGCTTCCAATAGATGATGGAATTGAAATTAGCGAAGCCCAATACCAAAGTCCTTTATGGGAAAGGTCGAGAAGAGTTGTTTTTGTCAGGCAGCGTATAAAGATACGTCCAAAGGCTACAGGAAGAACTTTAAAGTTGTTTAAAGATGATGAAATTTATAGACAATATCGTTATTCTGCATATGTTACTAATATTACGCTACCAGCTGTTGAAATATGGCGATTATACAGATCAAGAGGCGATGCAGAGAACAGAATAAAAGAGCTCAAATATGACTTTGGGTTTGACAGCTTTAATCTACAAGATTTTTATGGTACAGAAGCCGCCCTAACAGTGGCAATGTTTGCTTACAATCTAATGTCATTGTTTAGACACTGCATACTGAACTCAAAAACACAGCATACTTTATCTACAATGAGGTACAAGATTTTTGCTATAGGAGCATATTTTGAAAAAAACAAAGGTAGGTATGTCCTCAAAATGGCGTTGCATCAAAAAAGAAGGGAATGGTTTACCTGACTTTGGAAAAATACTAATGAAATTAACTTACCCTTAATTTTTTCTAATGCGTAATCTGGGATAAATTAAAAAATAAAAGTCATACAATATTTACATAATTTTTTCGTATATTTGTATGTATATTATTTAATATGAAATATCGCTGTATTATACTCATTTTGTTCCTTATTAATGGCCTTGCATTTAGCACATGCAGCCAGAAAAAAGATAAAACTATGACTTTGAATAAACTTACACCCGAAGAAGAACGCATAATAATACATAAAGGTACCGAAGCGCCCTATTCTGGTAATTACTATAAGCATAAGGTGCCGGGTACTTACCACTGTAAACGCTGTAATGCTGCATTATACAATTCAGCAGACAAGTTCGATTCAAACTGTGGATGGCCAAGTTTTGATGATGAAATACAGGGTGCTGTAAAACGTATTCCTGATGCAGACGGAAGACGTACAGAAATTGTATGTGCTGCCTGCGGGGGACATCTTGGACATGTGTTTGAAGGTGAGGGCTTTACAACTAAAGACACCAGACATTGCGTAAATTCAATATCCCTGAATTTTGTACCATCTGTATCTTTAAAAGAAGCATATTTCGGGGCGGGCTGTTTCTGGGGTGTGGAGTATTATTTTGAGAAGCTGAAAGGAGTTACCGATGTTGTTTCGGGCTATATGGGTGGCACAAGTAAAGCCCCAACATACAAAGAGGTATGCTCAGGACTTACAGGACATGCCGAGGTAGTAAAAGTTGTTTATAATCCTGAGGAGATAAGTTTCGAAGCTCTGTTAATGTATTTTTTTGAAATTCATGATTTCACACAGCTTAACCGCCAAGGCCCCGATATAGGAACCCAATACCGCTCTGCCATTTTCTACAACACAGACGTTGAAAAAACAAGTGCTCAAAAAATCATAAACATTTTAACAAAGAAAGAATACAAAGTTGCTACAGTAGTCGAAAAAGCACAAACATTTTGGGCTGCTGAAGAATACCATCAGAACTATTATCGGAATAAAGGAAGTCTGCCCTATTGCCACGCATATAAAAAGATTTTTTAAGCATACTTACATCAAACCGTCTTAACTTATTTCTTAAAAAAGATTCATCACATCGGAACAATTATATATCTAAGAATAAAGAGCAAAGCGAGCAAGAATTTCTATTCTTACACTGCTGCCTGATTTTGTAATTTCGAAGAATGATTTCATCCTTAAAAAGTTTTGAAGGCATCTTAAATGTTTTTAAAGATGCCAATATACATGTCAATTCGGCTTATCTCATGAATTTTTCATTATAAAATTAATCTTTTAATCATTATTAACATAAAATTTCTTTTTATTTAATTCTTTTACAGTATCTTTGTATTTAATTAATCTAATTTAAAATTATAAAATCATGAAAACAAGCATATTATCAATTTTTCTATTATCGTTAATAGTAATTAGTGCTAGAGCACAAAACAGCAATTTACCAAAAATCCCATCCTTGGGAGAAATAGCTCCTTCGTTTGATGCCAATTCAACGATGGGAAAAATTAAATATCCTGATAATTACTATAATAAATGGCGTATTATTGTAAGTCACCCGGGTGCTTTTACGCCCGTATGCACTTCCGAAATTATTGAGCTGGCATATCTGCAGGAAGATTTCAAAAACCTTAAAACAGAAATAATAGTCATTTCAACAGATGGTGTAAACAGCAACCTTGAGTGGATAAAATCGATGGAAGAAATGACATATAAAGAAAGAAAGACACCACAAATCACTTTTCCCATTATTTCAGACCTTGGCTTGGAGATTTCCAGGAAATATGGTATGCAACATAAGAACATAAGTAATACAAAGAATGTGAGGGGTGTATTTATCATTGACCCTGATAACAGGATACGTATTATTCAATTTTATCCACTTAATATAGGTCGTAATTTTGAAGAATTAAAAAGGGTCCTTATAGCACTTCAGGAAGCTGACAAAAAAAATGTACTCACACCTGCCAACTGGAATCCAGGGGATGACTATTTGCTTAATTCACCATCAAGCCAGGATGAGTTTGAAAGGATTAAAAACATGAAAAAAGCAGACGAATATTATCTTGCATGGTATATGTGGTTCAGAAAGAATAAAAGCAAGTAGGATATTTTACTTACTAAAGTTTAATATGCAATTATGATTGCTTTATAAAGTTTAATATTTTTGTAAAAAAATATAATCTGATATATGAACTACAAAAAATTACTTAAGAGGATATCAACTCAGTTTATTTTGTATATTATGTTTGCAGCAAATATTTCTGTAGCACAAAACGGAAACAGTTTTACCGACATAAGAGATAATAAAACATACCGCACAATTACATTAAAAGATATGGTCTGGATGGCTGATAATCTTAATTATGGTTCCCAGAACTCATGGTGTTACAATTGCGAGAATTATGGCCGTCTTTATTCCTATACTGATGCGACTACTGCATGCCCTGAGGGCTGGCATCTCACGACATATGAAGAATGGAGAAAACTCAACAGGATGCTTGAAACAGGTGTTAACGACATCAAATCCAAAACGGGATGGCCAGATTGCATAAATTGT
>CAZVOS010000123.1:0-7338 GCA_964628845.1 uncultured Bacteroidales bacterium
ATAATGCGTCATACAATGGAAAGTCATTTATAAAAAATATTTTTCCAGTTTCGTAATTAATATGTGCGTAATAATGTATTAAACCATTAGTAACAACAATAAAATTTGTTTTAAGTACAGTGTTGTATATATTTATTTGTTCAAATACTGTCTGGTCAATTTTTACTTCAGGCGATTTAAATTCTATGAGAACCGAAGCTTCCATGTTTTTATTATAAACAATAGCATCTGTTCTTTTGTTTAAGCTGTGCAAACGGAGCATACTTTCTGTTTTAATATGTGATACAGGTACATTCTTTTCTTTAACAATATACATCATAAAATTTTGTCTCACCCATTCTTCAGGAGTAAGACAAACATATCGTTTACGGATATTGTCAAAAATTTTAAGCGTATTATTTAGATTAATTATTTTGAATGAATATTCCGGAAGATTAAGCTTAATCATAAAGGATTTTAATACTTAAATTAAATACATACAAATTTAAGAAAAATTTAATCATTATTTTCTACTTTTGTGCCAATATTAATGATAAATACTTTTATGAAGACAAAAGATGACATTGTAAAGAACTGGCTGCCCCGTTATACAGGTACAAAGATTGAAGATTTCGGCGAATATATTATACTGGTTAATTTTAATCAATACATACGGCTTTTCTGCGAAAAATATAATATAGAACCTAATGGGATAGACAAATCGATGCCTAGCGCAACTTACGATAAAATTAGCATAATAAATTTTGGGATAGGTAGCGCTAATGCTGCTACTGTAATGGATTTGCTAAGTGCAATAAATCCTAAGGGCTGTTTATTCCTTGGAAAATGCGGTGGACTCAAAAAAATAAATAAACTGGGCGACCTTATACTTCCTATTGCTGCCATTAGGGGAGAGGGTACTTCTAACGATTACTTTCCCCCTGAAGTGCCTGCTTTACCTTCGTTTAATTTACAAAAAGCTATTTCTACTACTATTCGCAATCACAACCGCGATTACTGGACAGGAACCATTTATACTACAAACAGGCGTGTGTGGGAACACGACTCTGTCTTTAAAAAATACCTGCTTAAAATAAGATGTATGGGCATTGATATGGAAACTGCAACACTTTTTAGTGTTGGCTTCGCCAACAGAATTCCCATGGGCGCCTTACTTCTTGTGTCCGACCAACCTATGATTTCTTCAGGGGTTAAAACAGAAAAAAGCGACCAACTGGTGTCGCAGAATTTCGTTGCCGACCATCTGCAAATTGGTATTGATGCATTACATGAACTAATTAACAATGGACTTACAATTAAACACCTTAAATTTGATTAATAATTAATATTATGGCCAGAATAAAAAATTCAGAAAAAAAAATATTTGTTCTCGATACTTCTGTTATATTACATAATCACAATGCGATTAATAGTTTTGAAGATAATGACATAGCCATTCCTATTACCGTACTCGAAGAACTTGACAATTTTAAAAAGGGAAATGATACTATCAATTACGAAGCCCGTGAATTTTCTCGTATCATCGACCAGCTTTCAAACGATTACACCTTGCGAGAATGGATTCCTATTGGAGATGAGAACAAACAGGGAAAATTTAAAGTGGTTATGAATCAAAGCAGCAAAATTGATGCTTGCCGTGTCTTTAGTCAGGATAAACCCGATCACCGAATACTTAATGCCACATTATCACTTTTAGAGGAATATCCCAAAAGAAAAATAGTGCTGGTCTCAAAAGATATTAATCTGCGAATTAAAGCCAAATCGCTTAATATAAATGCTCAAGATTTCGAAACAGGTAAAATTAAAGACCTCACTAAATTATATACAGGTAAAACTACTTTCGATAACATTGGCTCTGATATTATTGATAATTTATACAAAAATGGTTTTTGCAACCCATCTGATATAGGTGTGGATGAACCAATTGCCAATCATTATTTTATACTTAAGAACGAAAACAAATCTATACTTGCCTTTTATAATCCCCTATCGCAACTCATCGAAAGAGTTGAAAAAAAGGTATGTTATAAAATTACCCCACGTAATGCCGAACAGATTTTTGCCTTGCATGCCATTCTGAATCCGAATGTAAAACTTGTAACACTACAGGGAGTGGCAGGTACTGGTAAAACCTTACTTGCTCTTGCAGGAACTCTGGAACAAAGAAATGCCTTTAATCAGATATATCTGGCACGCCCTATAGTTCCTCTCAGCAATAAGGATATTGGTTTCCTCCCCGGAGATATAAAATCGAAAATAAGTCCTTACATGGAAGCCCTATGGGACAACCTTAAAATGATTCAGAACCTTTACAGTTCAAAGGACAGGGAGTTTAAAGTGATTACACAGGACCTCGAAGATGAAAAACTTGTAATCACTCCTTTGGCATATATAAGGGGACGCAGCTTGTCTAATATCTGTTTTATTGTGGATGAAGCTCAAAATCTTACACCACATGAGGTAAAAACAATTATAACACGTGCCGGAGAAAATACAAAGATCATTTTTACAGGCGATATATTTCAAATAGACACACCTTACCTCGATGCTCAGAGTAATGGCCTGTCCTATCTTATCGACAGGATAAAAAGACATGCTATTTATGCCCATATACGACTCGAAAAGGGTGAACGTTCAGAGCTTGCCAATCTGGCTAATGAATTATTATAAAAGGATGTGATTTTAAAAAGCAGAGAAATTTAATCTTTGTCCTTTGATGTTCTCATAAAAAATCCCATTTTCGTAAACAAGATTGCCGTTAACAAATGTATGTGTAACTTTCGATCTGAAAGTTTCTCCCATCAAAGGCGACCATTTACACTTATATAGAATATTGTCATAACTTACTGTCCATGGGTTATTTAAATCAATTAAAACGAGGTCGGCATAATAACCTTCTCTTATATAACCTCTTTTTTCAATTCGAAAACAATCCGCAGGGGCATGACACATCTTTTCAACAATTTTTTTTAGTTTTATTTTGTTTTTATGGTATAATTCCAGCATGGCAGGCAGCGAATGCTGAATCATAGGCCCACCTGAAGCCGACCTGAAATAGGATTGTTGTTTCTCTTCGTATGTGTGTGGCGCATGGTCAGTTGCAATAATGTCTATAGTGTTATTTATAACGCCTTTTAATAAAGCACTTTGGTCCGATTTGTTTTTTATAGCAGGATTCCATTTAATGAGCCGCCCATATTTTTTATAGTCCGATTTATTAAAAATAAGATGATGAATACAAACTTCTGCTGTAATAAGTTTTTCCTTTAATGGTTTTTTATGTTCAAATAAAGCGAGCTCATCCTCAGTAGAAATATGCAAAACATGTAAACGTGTTTTGTGTTTTTTTGCCAGATTAACAGCTTCTTGAGTGGATTTAAAACAAGCTTCCCTGCTTCTAATTTTTGGATGGAATTCAATAGGTAAATCATCTCCATATTTACCGCGGTATGTTTCAATATTGGTTCTAATTATTTGCTCATCCTCACAATGAGTGGCTATTAAAAGTTTTTTTATCTTAAATATTCTGTTTAGAGTTTCATTGTCGTCTACAAGCATATGGCCAGTTGATGAGCCCATAAATACTTTTAAGCCGCATACAAAACGGGGATTTATTTTCAATATATCTTCAATATTATTATTGCTTGCACCCATATAAAAGGAGTAATTAGCAAGCGATTTTTTTGAGGCCTCTTTATATTTATCTTCCAGAAGACTGCTTGTTAACGTATTAGGTATTGTATTAGGCATATCCATAAAAGATGTTATACCACCAGCAACAGCTGCTTTACTTTCGGTATAAATATCTGCTTTATAAGTAAGACCTGGGTCTCTGAAATGTACTTGGTCGTCAATAATTCCAGGTATAAGGTAAAGCCCTGCGGCATCAATAACTTTAGAAAAAGTAATATTGAGATGGTTTAAGGACTTGGTTTTTTTATGTGTATGGGGAATTATTTCGCAAATAATGCCGTCCTTTATGTTTACGTCTGCCTGGTAAATTTTATGCTCATTTACAATAGTTGCGTTTATAATAAATATATCTTCTGACATTTTAATTTATTACACCATACTTTTTTAATCGCAACATTTATACTTCTTAAAAAAGCTTTTTAATTTAAGAGTGATTACACCCAATATAGCTTCTTTAAAGATGCCTTTGCTCATTTTAGATTGCCCGGCTGTACGGTCGGTAAATATTATAGATACTTCCTGAATATTAAAACCCAATTTCCATGCTGTAAACTTCATTTCTATCTGAAAAGCATAGCCCGTAAAACGGATTTTATTTAAATCAATACATTCAAGTACTTTTCTCTTATAGCATTTAAAACCGGCTGTAGTGTCGCGTACTTTCATTCCTGTAATAAACCTTACATATGCAGATGCATAATAAGAAAGTAACACCCTGCCCATAGGCCAGTTAACAACATTTACACCATTGATGTAACGGGAGCCAATGGATACATCTGCACCTTCAAAAAGGCAGTTATTGTATAATCTTATGAGGTCTTCAGGATTATGCGAAAAGTCAGCATCCATCTCAAATATATACTGATAATCTCTTTTTAATGCCCATTTAAAGCCATATATATAAGCAGTTCCTAAACCTAATTTGCCTGCCCGTTGTTCTAAAAACAATTTTCCTTCAAATTCGGGCATTATCGATTTTATAATATCTGCAGTACCATCAGGTGAATTATCATCAATGATGAGGAGATGAAAAGCTTTTTCTAAAGAAAAAACTTTTCTTATCATTTTTTCGATATTTTCTTTTTCCTTGTAAGTAGGAATTATTATTAAACTATCCGACACAATTAATGTTTTTTCAAAAATACAAAAAAAATATATATAAATAAAAAAAGACTGCATTTGCAGTCTTTTTTTTATGTGATTAAATAATGATAAATTTTAAAATTCCCAAAGGTCGTGCTCTAACAGAAAGAGTTCGTTTTTGATACGTTCTGATTCAAGTAAAGCATCCAATCCTTTTGAATATTCATTGATAAACCTGTCATATACATTTTCTTCTTTATAGATATAGCTGCCAAACAAACGTTTGAAGAAAATGTCGTCGAGGGTACGCCGTTCTGAGTTATTTTGTCTGTTGAATACTTCAACCTGTGCAAATAAGGGTCTTGCCTCCGGAAAATAAATCCAGAATAAGGGTTTTTTACCACGTGCCACACCTGTTGTCAAGTCAATGTCATCAATAATAGGGCAAATGCCTAAAATTCTGACATCCATCACAGACCTTTGTTTGTCGAAAAACCAATCTTCTTTGATACGAAGTTGTTTTACATCTCCTGTATTGAATTTTTCAATATAAGTGGTGTCGTACCAGTCGTATGGGGGGTCTGTTCTTTGCATCGATTTGGTTATGGTATCGTAGAGAATTGCTAATGCCTGTTCTATAGGCATAGGGACTAAAAATTCATCAGATGTAGCTTCATAAGCTGTTAATGAGCCCTCTGCAATACCATCGAGCATAACCTGCATGATACTTCTTCTGTTGTTTATTCTTTCAACAGGATAGTACAATGGGTGATTTATTTTCTCGCGCATATCAATAATACGCCATATTCTTTTGCTCCAAAAAACATCAGCTTCTCTTACAAATACGTAAGGAACAGGTTGTCTGTTGGGCACATGTATTTTGTCGTACACACCATCACGGGGAGGGCTGTCGAATACTTGTGCAAACGAACTTTTTGCCAAAAAGCCAAGGCAAATTGCAAAAAGTATTATTGATAATTTTTTCATATATACCTCCTTATTATAAGGTTTTGTTTATTGTATTCTTAATGCGATAGTTGCTAATTGACGTGTTGAACCATCAGGACCTTTGGCTGTGATATTTTCGAACCATACCCTTTGACCTCTTCTGGCTCTCTGAAGCATCTGAATCATAGTAGGTGTAAGTCGGTTTGATGTTGACCTGTCATCCTGAATATCACCACCTGGAACACTTATCGACATGGTAAAAGATGAGATAGTAAAATTCATATTAAATTCAAAATTTTCCAAACGGGGAATGATACCTCCTGCTGCAACTAAAGCAGCAGCAGATACATTGCCTTCTCTGGTATTGGCGATGTAAGGAACAGGGTCAGGTACTCTTCTTACTCTGAACTTGGAAACGCCCATCGATCTTTGTTGTCCGTCAATGTTAGCACTTACTCTTATTTCAGATTCTCTTGCTCCAGCATCTGGCCGTACAATATGCGTCCAGTTTCCTGTGGCATCTTGTCCTCTTGATGGCTTAATTGAGCCACCCGTCATAGAAGCTGATACTTGTTCGGGGGGTACGCCAGGTACAGATATGGATACAGGATTGTCAACACCAATGTAAAATACATTCATTTTTGTTGGTGCTACTGTAGCCATAGGTCTTTGAACAAAATATTCGCCTTTGAAAGGATAACTTATTTCCTGTCCACTTGGTGATACCACTTTAATAACACCACCATAAGTTTTTTTACCTTCCGATGTAGCAGGTATTCTTAATGTACCTAAGCCATCAGCAGTTTCTACTTCTTTTTCTGCCCCCGAAATCCTCAAAGTTATTGTGTCAATATCATCACCTACAACAATATCAGGATTGTCTTTGGTATCGTAAGCGGCCACAAATATCTGGGCTTCAAAATTGTCACCAACCATTACAATCTGGCTTTTTGGTACAACCTTAGCAGAAATTTTATCAAATTTGAAGTCGGATGAACTGATGCCTGCATAAAGAGCAGAAACAACATCAAATTCAGCATTTCGGACTTCTGTAATCATTTTGTTTAAGTTGGTTATTTGGGCTGCTAAAACGATATGGTAAAAATTCATCATTTCCCAATTCATTTTTACACCTGTTTTATCCGTATATTCTCCTTCAGTTTCCATCCCTAGTTCAATACTCTTTCTTTGTTTTTCATCGAGTAATGCCAACATCTTTTCTTTATACTCTTTTATTTTTTCCTTAAGTTCCCTTGCTTTTCCTTGAGAACCATCTGAAGAAGAGCCAACCCAATAATTAGTGGGCTTGTCGTAATTGTCTTTTGCCTCTATATCTTTTAATTTAAGAGTGGAATCAACGTTTGCGACACCTTCTGTAACTGCAATCATTTCGTACTTTCTGTCATTAATGTATTTTATCATTTCGGCTGAATACTCTTTGGCTTTCATTGCTTTTTCGTGGAAAGGACGAACTTTTTCGGGCGATAATTGTAACTGCTGGTCAAAAACGTTATAGCTCTGTTCATTCTTTTTCGCAAAGTTTTCGTTGGTTATTTCCAAACTGTCGTTAATAAGTATAAAAGCGTCTAAAATATCTTTAGATACATTAAGTGC
>CAZVOS010000124.1:0-7315 GCA_964628845.1 uncultured Bacteroidales bacterium
GCACCATAAGGAGCTATTTTAAGTTTCTGCCACCTGTCGAGTACTTCTTTGTGAAGTTCATAATCAATTTTTACAGCATAGGTTTCAATAAGCATTTTACCAGCTTTATAATCGCCTTCAGATTTGATGCGTTGTATCTCACGGAGCATTTCACCAAAGATAATTCTCAGTTTATTATAATCGTTAATAGCAAAATACGTTTTACCTTCAACAAATTTTCTTTCGATGACATTTTCTTTCTTTCCTTTATCGAATGCCCATTGTGCGATAAGCTGACGGGCACGCATATGGGCTTGTTCAATGGTTTTGCCCAATTCGATACGGACTAATTGAGTAAGCATGCCATTACGAATATAACTGTCGTATTGAGCTTTGCCTGCTTCCATATCGGGCAGAAGGCCCAGTTCAACCATTTTAGGGTCTAAAAGGAAGTACAAGCCAACGAGTTCGGCACGTGTTTCTTCGAGAGGTGAAGCGTAGTTTTTAAGTGTTTCGGAAGGGTCAGCCACGCCTTTTTTCAGTTGACCTGAGCCATGCCCAATTATTTCGTGTAAGTCGGTATGTAATTCGCCTGTCATGGTATATTTGCGAATTCTTTCAATTTCTTCGTTCGACCAGGCAAATTCTTCCAAAGCACCCGATTCTTTAGATGATTCGTTATAGGAATGAACAAGATTTGATATGGTCACCGATTTTGAACCATGTTCTGCCCTTATCCAGTCAGCATTAGGAAGATTAACACCTATGGGAGGTGTGGGATAATTATCCCCTGCAAGTGTTACAACATTAATAGCTTTTGCATTGATGCCCACAGCATTTTTCTTTTTATATTCCTCTTTATAAGGTAAATTATTCTCAAACCATTGTGCATTATCCGAAATCAGCTTGGTACGTTTACTGGCTTCAAAATCCCTGATAGAAACCATGGACTGGAAAGAACCTTTTTTACCTAATGGGTCGCCATAAACTTCAATAAAACCATTAACCACATCTACTGTAGAATTGGTATCATTAAGCCATAAGATACTGTATTCATCAAAAGTTCTCAAATCGCCTGTTTTATAGTATTCAACTAGTTTTGCCAGGGCTTTTTTCTGTGCTTCATTTTCGGCGACTGTTATGGCTTTTTCGAGCCAGTAAATAATCTTTTCAATCGCCTGCGAATACATGCCCCCGAGCTTCCATACTTTTTCAACAGCTTTGCCTTTTTCAGCAATGACCTTAGAGTTAAGTCCATATGATATGGGGCGGGGGTCATTTCTATCGGTTACAGAATTGTAATATTGTTCAACCATCTTTTGTGTTACCCCTTCGTAGAAATTTGTTGCAGAGCCAGCCACAATGTCCTTTTTGGTATCCTGTACAATCTTCTTGGCATCTTTTTTCTCATCAAAGATTAAAGGTAATATTGAACGGGTAAAATCACTTATCGATTCCCCATCAGCCAATGGATATTTAGCTTCGGGCGAGTTATTAATGAGGTCAAAAAAATAATCCTGAGAGAATTCGGGCTTAAATTTATCGGTTGAATAGTGGTGGTGTATGCCATTAGCCACAAATACCCTCTTAACATATATTAAAAACTTTTCAAATTCAGGATTTTTTCTGTCTCCGTTATATTTCTGTACAATCTGTTCTAAGGTAGTACGAATCATCAGATTGTGCTTGTAGTTTTGATCCCAGACAATATCATAACCAGCTCTGGCTGCCTCATAAAGATAATAACACAGGGTTTTCTGTTGCAGAGTTAAAGCATCAAAACCTGGTATTTCGTAACGAAGGATTTTAATATCTGCAAACTGCTCTACTTGATATATAAAGTCTTCTTTTACAGGTTCGGGAGTATCTACTTTTTCTGGCTCATTGTTGTTACATGCAAAGAACATTAGATTTAAAATCATAAGTAAAAAGATTAGTTTTTTCATAAAGAGATTTATTTAAAAGTTCACTATAATTTAATGATTACAAATATATATTTTTTCAACAATAAACCTGTCAACAGTCATTATTTTTAAAAAATACATACCTTCAGCAAATGTACGTACATCAATATCATATTTTTCATTAGGTTCATTTAATTTCATTATACTTTTTCCTTCAATGCTTAATATTTCAACAGATTCAATATCCTTTCCCTGTAATGAAATAAATTCTGTCGCTGGGTTTGGATAAATCAAAAAGTTTTCAGCATGGATGATATCAGACTCAGTTCCTGAGAAAAGATATCCTATAGCTTCAAGCTGTTTTATTAATGTATCTCTGCGTTCCTGAATAAATTTTTTCAATCCGGGAACCCAGCCAGGATACCCCTGTATTTCGACATCATCATTAATATTTTCTTCAAAATAAACATTGCCTATAATTTTATTTGTGTCGGCATATACATCAGGTTTTATCATTATGTAAAGACTATCAATTATAGGATAAAGTACAGAGGGTTTAAATACATTGCAAACCATTTCATATAATTTATCTGTATATTGTTTTCTGAATAATGAATCCTGCAGCATGAAGTATGATAGTGGCCGTTCTGTCTGAGGGTTATCAGGCAGGTAGAAAATATCAAGATTATATAGCTGGCTCAGCGGCATGCCAACATTCCACAAACCGAAAGCTTCATTCACATCCCATGTAATCCATTCAAATTTACTGTTAATGGGGTTATGATAGATGAAATAATTATGTCCTGTCTGTACATACGAATCAACATTAACAAATACAATATTGGCTGCCCATGAAATGATGAAAGAGCTTGTATTGAGTACATTCTGCAAACTGCTAAAAAATAAATTCTGTGGTGTATTGTTTATATAAATCCTTGTATATATGCATCGGGGGGCATTAATTCCACTATTCTGAAGAATGTCCAGAAAAAGTTTTTCTCTCATCAATGTGGGGTCATTAAAACAATTATTCAAATTAAGTTTTTTAAGTCCGTAGAGTTTTTGTCCTGGAACAAATCTGTTAAAATCAAGCTTAAATGATTTTTTAACCCCTGGAGCCATAAAAGAAGAATTTCCTTTCATACGTATGCCGACAGAAGTAAGGGTTAAACCGTCAAGGTTTATAGTCACTGGCATGTAAGTGTAGGAACCAGAGATATCCCCCTCCTCCTTGTAATAAATCAGAGAATCCCAAAAATTCTGTTGTGTAAATGTCAGATATAAATCATGAATACAATTATAATTAAATAATAAACTTCCCGGTGTCTGAGCTACAGAGTGGAAGTGTAAAGGAAAACAAAATATGAGAAAAATAAATTTTTTATTTAAAAATGTCATTATGAATAATTAAATAGAGATAGGGCTTATTCAATACTTTCTTCCGGATTAGGTCTTCCTTTGGGCTTTCCTGTACGCCACATATCATCCAGTTCTTTCATTTCCTTTTTATGTTGTTCAGAAATTTCTTTGTCTTCGAGCTTTTTGAGGTCGGGCTGACCTGCATCTACCCATGCAGTAAGCCAGAAACTACCCACAGCATGTATCGACTTTCGCATCTGTTTTTCGACCATCTTATTCAATTTTCTATCAAAGGTCATGGTAAAATCTTCAGAATATTCTCTTTTAAGTGTCTGTCCTCTGTTCTCGAAAGTGTACATTTTATCGGGAGGAAAATCTTTAAGCATCTCTTCAAGGACTTTATATATAGTATCCACAAGGGCATTGCTTTCTTTAACAAGTTGCCATGAAAACAAAGCTGGTTTTTCGATATATGTGGCTCTGCCAACAAAGAAGTCGAATGAATCGGCAACCATCTCAGGCACACGGGTTTCCCATAAAGCATGCACACCTCTTTCTTCGTTTGTACGTCCGTTATAATACTTAGTATTATGCAAGGGTGTACATGCATCAGCAATATAATGTCCAATATTCGCTGCATTGAATAATATCTTATCTAGGTCCATTTCTTTAAAAGCTTCTTTCAGTCGAAAATACATAGTATATAGATGATACGGAAGCATGCCGTGTGTTAAAAGAGTATCTTCGGTATATTTAACTACGGCATCACGCCAGTACAAAGGGATTGAATCAGGATGTCCGTATTGTTCAACATCCATATAATGTTTGGGTGCCTCACCTTCAACCGTGTGGGCACGTTTGTCGGGGTCAATAGAATGTTCAGTAATGTATTCGATATGCTTCTTAAAGAAACCAATCATACCCGAGGGAAGTGTAAAAACTGCCATGCGGTTTATTTTCCGATGGGCATAAAACCCCCACGAAAAAAGAGGTGTATAATTAATGAATACCAGATATATAATCAGTAATAGTATTGACAAATGCCGGATTACAGAGCTTTTCATTTCATAATATATTAAATATAACCGAGGGGTTAACCCCTCGGTTGAATATAAAATTTATCCTTTATAGAAAGGCATTTTTACAACTTTTGCCTTTAATAACTTATCTCTTACCTTAATGTAAATAATTGTATCTACTTTTGCATATTCGGTTTTAATCTGCCCAGTTCCTATAGGAATTTTGAGCGATGGTGCCATGGTGCCCGAACAGACGAGCCCGATTTTATTTCCATTTTCATCACATATTTCGTAATCCTGACGAGGAATACCTCTGTCGATAAGCTCAAAGCCGATAACTTTTTTGCTCACACCTTCTGTTTTTTGCTTTAAAAGGTATGCTTTGTCAATGAAGTCTTTTTCGTCCGTAAACTTGGTAATCCATCCCAGTCCTGCTTCTATTGGCGAAGTAGTATCGTTAATTTCATGTCCGTAGAGGCAGAAACCCATTTCAAGACGGAGGGTATCGCGTGCAGCCAGTCCGATAGGTTTTATACCAAAATCTTTACCTGCTTCAAAAACGGCATTCCATATAGTAGCGGCATCTTCGTTTTTAAAATAAATTTCACAGCCCCCCGAGCCCGTATAGCCAGTTGTTGACAGGAGGACATCCTTTATACCGGCAAAAGTCAGGTATTTAAAAGTATAATACTCCATATCAGTAATGGTTGTTTCAGTAAGCTTTTGCATGGCTTTAAGTGCCAGAGGTCCTTGAACAGCCAACTGCGATGTTTCGTCAGAGGCATTGATTAATGTTACGCCAAATTTGTTTTGTTTGTTCAGCCATGCCCAGTCTTTATCAATATTTGATGCATTTACCACCAGGAGGTAAGTCTCTGCATTAATTCTGTAAGTCAGGAAATCATCCACAATACCGCCATTACCATTGGGGAAACAGCAGTATTGAACTTTGCCGTCAGTAAGTTTAGAGGCATCGTTAGAGCTTACCCATTGTACAAAATCGAGTGCTTTAGGACCTTTAACCCATATTTCGCCCATGTGCGACACATCGAAAACACCTACGCCCTTGCGTACTGTTTCGTGTTCGGCATTAACACCCTCGAACTGAACAGGCATATTGAAGCCAGCAAAAGGAACTATCTTGCCACCCATGGCTTCGTGAAATTTTAAAAAAGCTGTATTTTTCATAAATAGAATCTGTTATAATGTTGATAAATTAATTTAAAAAAGTAGCAAAAATTGAAAAGCTACATTATTACAACAAAAATATAAAAAAATTAACTTAAAGAAAATATAAGGGCTTTTTTATTTTGAAAGGTTGGAAATTTTCAAAGACTTTGTTGCTCATTTAAAGGAAAATCCATAATCTTATTACCTTCCCAACTCATTTAATAGAAACCCCAAAACCTTATTACTATTCCTACTTAATTTTAATTGAAAACCCATAACCTTATTACCTTCATACCCCATTTATAGAAAAAATCATAACCTTATTACCTTATTCCTCTCTCTTGGAAAGCAAAATCCCCTTAAATGTGTTAACAAACAAGGGGACTTACCGGGTGTGGCTCTACGCGGAACCACTAGACAATAATGAAAAATTTCAACAAAAATTAATAAAATGCAAAATTTTCTAAACAGTAACGAATATCTAAACCACTTCTTATAAAAGAGCAAAACGAAAGGTTCTTCACACTTTAATCTGTTGGGTCTCCTTTTGCATTGTCCAAATGGGTTTCAATAATGTTATAAAGTTTTTCTGAACTGACTGTGCCATAAAGTTCTGATATTAAATAAGAGCAATCACTAAATTTAAAACTTTTTATTCCTTTTTCAATCTTTTTTGCATGAATACCCACTACTCCAATAAAATGAAAACTACTGGCTGTACCTAAACTGTCTAAAATCGATTTTTTATATTAAAAATTTGATTTGTGTTAATTATTGTTGTATATTTGTAGCTCAGTTGATTCTACGGTCTCGACAATACAAGTCCTTTCAATTAATATTGAAGGGGCTTGCTGTTTAAAAAACCTGTTGTGTTGTATACACTTCAAACATCCATACTTCAGTGATTTTTCGTTAGCTGTTTTGTCTTAATCTTTGAAAAATTGCTTCTCTTATTGTAAGTATCCAATGAGGTTTCACGTATATCAATCAAAATTTTATCGGATTGTCTAAATCCATTCCGTCTTTATGTGCTTAATAAGGTTTCACATAAATAACATCTCCCCTTTTTTTCCATTCCTTTGAAATCAAATTTAAGCCAGAAAAATATCAAAAGTTCTTTTACCCATTTTAATTCATAAAATAGAGCCCTTTAAAGGGCTGATACCCCGAAGGAATAAACCAACAGGGTATCAGGTGGAGACTTGAAGTTATCTCGCCTATTAATTACAAATTTACAAAATATTTTTAATAATCTGACATTTATTTGTGCTTATACTTATTTTTGTAAAAAAAAACTCAATATGACCCTTGCAGAAATACTAAAAGACTCTAGCTATAAGCTCACCCAGTTTAATCTTGTTGAAGTACAAAACATTGAAAAACAAATTGTTATAAAGACCGACAAAAACGACAATGCCATACCCTATTTCAATTGTCTGGTGCGACATAAAGAAATACGTTTTACCCCTGAGGAAGTTATACGCCAACTGTACCTTCAAGTACTTATTAACGATTATGACTACCCTGTAAAGCGCATGGAAGTTGAATATGCCGTTTCTTTCGGGCGCGAGAAGAAAAGAGCCGATATTGTGATTTTCGACAAGGATAAAACCACCTCGCCTTACATTATTGTGGAACTTAAAAAACCCAAACTTAAAGACGGCAAGGAACAGTTGAAATCTTATTGCAATGCCACCGGAGCACCCATTGGCATCTGGAGCAACGGCGACTCCATTTCGTTCTACCACCGCAAAGACCCCAATTATTTTGAAGATTTGCCCGGTATTCCCAAGGCAGGTGAAAAACTGTCGGACATACTCTCCGAAAGGTGGACCATTAAAGACCTTATAGAAAAAGACAAATTGGTTACCGAGCGCAAATCGC
>CAZVOS010000125.1:0-7314 GCA_964628845.1 uncultured Bacteroidales bacterium
CAAAAAGATATATAGATTGGGTTATTACAACTCCAACAATGTTAATAACATTAATCATGTATTTAATTTTTTTGAATAAGAAGGTAGAAAATAATACAGGCGAATTAAAATTTGCTGAGGTGTCCACCTGTAGTTCATATTTCTCTGAACTGGCAACAGCATTCCAGTCGAGTGTTACTCCAGCCCAGTTTCCTGAGCCATTTGAAGGGGAACTTAATGTAGGTGTGTTCCATGCATAAGTCTGATTCATAGCAAGCCAAAGCAATGCTAAAATAAAAACTTTAGTGTGTTTAATAAGCATTTTAGTTGGATTTAATTTTTTTCAAAATTAAGTAAAAAATAAGAAATTTACAATACATTCTTGTTTGTGGTATTTTCATTTTTTATGAGTTGTTGCATGGAATGTTTTAAAATAATATCATAATAATTAAAAATATTTACATTTGCAGTTGTAACAATTGATATAAAATAATCGTCTGAGTCAATGTTCAATATAATGATTAAAGCTCTTATTAAAACAATTCAAATTTTAAAAATTAAAAGCCATAATTATGAAAAAAATGTATGCATGTATTTTAGTAATTATCTGTGTAGTGCTTATGACAGCATGTACTGAAAAGAAGATTAAAGTAATGGATTATCCAGTAACTCAAAAAGTGGATACTGTTGACACTTATTTTGGTGTTAAAGTACCCGACCCTTACCGTTGGCTGGAGGATGATAAATCGGCTGAAACAGCCGAATGGGTAAAAGCCCAGAACATTGTTACTTTCGATTATTTGTCGAAAATTCCATTTAGAGAAGCCATAGAAAGCAGATTGAAAAAAATATGGGACTACCCCAAATATGGCACTCCTTTTTTTAAAGGGAATTATTATTTCTTCTTTAAAAATGATGGCATGCAAAATCAAAGTGTCCTCTATGTACAGGAAGGCCTTGAGGGTACACCAAAAGTATTTATCGACCCTAATACCTTATCGGAAGATGGCACGGTATCTTTGGCGGCCTTAAACGTGAGTAATGATGCAAAATACTTTGCCTATGGCATCTCTAAAGGTGGTTCCGACTGGAATGAGTTTTATGTTATTGATATAGCCACAGGAAAACAACTAGAAGATAAACTCGAATGGATAAAATTTTCGGGCATTGCCTGGGAAAAGGATGGCTTCTATTACAGCCGTTACGATGCGCCTAAGGGTTCGGAATTAAGTGTTAAAAATGAATACCAGAAAATATATTATCATAAAGTAGGAACTAAGCAATCAGACGACATTTTAGTGTACGAAAATAAAAGCTTTCCCTTACACAATTTTTCTGCTGCTGTTACCGATGATGAATCTATTCTTATTATCGAAGAAAGTGAATCAACAGATGGCAATGCCTTGTTTGTGAAGAACCTGAAAGAGAATAATGCACCCTTTGTAAAGCTGGCAGATGGCTTTGAATATAATTATAATGTTGTTGATAATATTGGAAACACACTTTTCGTATTTACAAATAAAAATGCACCTAAATACACTCTTGTTGCTGTTGACATAAACAATCCTGCTTCAGAAAACTGGAAAACCATTATACCCGAAAAAGAAGAAGTACTTAAAAGCGTCTCTGTGGCTGGCGACCTGCTGATGGCAGAATATATGAAAGATGCTTCGAGCCGTGCTTTTATGTACGATTTTGAAGGCCAATTAAAATATGAACTTCAACTGCCCTGTATAGGCACACTGGGGGGCTTCAGTTCCGAAAAGGGAAATAATCTTTGCTTTTATTCTTTTACTTCGTTTACTTTCCCAAATACCATTTATAAGTTTGATGTAGCACAGAATAAATCAGAGGTGTATAAAACTTCTGAAATAGATTTTAATCCAGACCTCTACGAAACAAAACAAGTTTTTTACAACAGTAAGGATGGCACTAAAGTGCCCATGTTTATTGTACACAAAAAAGGACTGAAACTCAATGGCAAAAACCCCACACTATTGTACGGATATGGCGGTTTTAATGTCAGCGTATTGCCTTCGTTCAGCATCAGCCGACTCCTTTTACTCGAAAATGATGGGGTTTTTGCATTGGCTAACATCCGTGGGGGAGGTGAATATGGCAGAGATTGGCACGAAGCCGGTACCAAGTTAAAAAAACAAAATGTGTTCGACGACTTTATAGCTGCAGCCGAATACCTTATTGCAGAAAAATATACAAAACCCGAAAAACTCGCTATACAGGGTGGCTCCAATGGTGGCCTTCTTATTGGCGCCTGCATCAACCAGCGTTCCGACCTCTTTAAAGTGGCTTTACCCGCTGTAGGTGTAATGGATATGCTCCGTTTTCATAAGTTCACCATTGGTTGGGCCTGGACTGGTGATTATGGCTCAAGCGAAGATTCAACAGAGTTTCAGTATCTGCTAAAATATTCACCCTTACATAATATCAGAGAGGGCTTAAACTATCCGGCTACCTTAGTTACAACTGCCGACCACGACGACAGGGTAGTGCCTGCACATTCTTTTAAATATATAGCCACATTACAGGAAAAATATAAAGGTGAAAACCCTGTCCTTATCCGTATCGAAACTCAAGCAGGACATGGGGCTGGCAAATCAACTGAAAAAATTATTGAAGAAGCTGCAGATATTTGGTCATTTACATTTTATAATCTTGGCGTAAAACCAAATTATAAATAACTTTAATTACTTACTTAGACACTACTTTCACCAAGTTATAAGCTGTATTATTTATAATACATATGTGTAATCTTTATGTCTTCAATGAGGGCTGTCTTAAAAGTAATTATCCTAAGCTGTTGTCATGATTAATGAAAATGAAGTGTTTTATTAGATTTCTCCCCCGATATTTATCGGGGTAGCAATGATAGAATTTTGTAAAACATTGAATATCTGTACTTTATGTTTTGTCACAAATTTTGTAAAAAGAGCCACAAAATCTTGTGCCAAAACCTTTTTCACGTTTATATTTTGCCACGGGTGGCGCTTCGCTTACCCGTGGCTACTGATATTCTTTCCCTACGGGAAAATTGTGTAATAATCAGATTTAGAGCAAATTATATATGGCCATTTTTATCCACTACCTTGCCTGCTTTGTTTGCACTGCAGTGCTCGGCCTAGTTACCTTTTTTTTAGAACGGAAAAAAGCTCTGTCATTTCCTCTTTATCGGGCTTTGCAAAAGGTCTGAGCTCTCGAAATGACGTGGCTTTCTACAATTGACCTCAAATGTCATCTCAACACACCTGAAGTGGGGGGAAATCTTTTGAAAAAAAATCGTAATAACCCAATGCCTTTCTTATGAGACTGCCTCTTTGAACTACATATTTTTAATTCAAATTCAACCACTTACATGCTTGTTTTACAGAATTAAAACGAAAACAATTACCAAACTTCAGTATATGCAGTATTGCTGTATAAATCTTCCAATCTTGTTTTATGTCCTTGTTCCATCTTGGCAAGTTGTAGAAAAATCTCTTTCTGCTCTTGTGTAGAACTTATTTCAGCAAACTTTGTGTACATCAGCATGGCTTCTTCTTCTTTTTTCATAGCTAAGGCAATACCATCTGCAAACGACATCTCTGAAGTGAGTTTGGGCAATTCAACCGATTCTGAAAGCTTATAATCTGCAACATTTTGAAACTGCATCTGTTTGCTCTCGTTATTTACAAAGTGCTCTAATGTTTTTTTATGATTCAACTCTTCATCTGCGAGTTCTTTAAAAGTGGCTTTCAGGTTGGCTGTTTTTGATTTCTCTGCAGCACTTGAATAAAATTCATAGGCCTCAATCTCGTTATTGATAGCCATGGTTAAAATTTTTTTGTATTCAGTTGAGTCCATATTTATTTATTTTATTTGTTAGTATTCGTATGTACTTATCGGTATAAAAATAAGATTATTTTTTTAATTATGAATTAATATTTGTGTTGCCCTATTAAAAAAAAAAATTTTATTGAAAGAAAACAAAAACTTCATTTATTTTTTCTTGTCTGTGTTTTATTACATTTTGAGTAACTGTATTATAATTGATATTTACTTAATTATATATATTAGATGTATATAATAAAAATGTTTTTATACTTAAATATTAGATATATAAGATAATATATTAAATTTTTATTAAATTTGCAGTAATTATAAATATTAAACTTAACAAAATGAAAAAAGCCATTAAACTATCACTTAAATGCCCTTATTGTGGAAAATCCTTGATGGATGAAACACACAAATTACATGAAGATGACAGTATTAAATTAAATATTGAAGCTTCTGGTGTGAAAGGTCAATTATGGTTATGTTCAATATATGGATGTTACGACCATGAAGCTGATATTCAGTTAAAAGAAAATGAGATTGTGGAAATGACTTGTCCCCATTGTAATAAATCACTTCTAAGGGAAATAAAATGTCAGAAGTGCAATGCTCCTGTTGTAGGCATGAATATAACAGTAGGCGGAAGAGTGAATATATGCTCCCGTAAAGGATGTACCAATCATTATGTGGTCTTCGAGGACATGCAGGATGCACTTACCTTGCTGTATAATGAACATGGCTATCTTGGAAATGTTTAATTGGGGTATTTGAATAGCTCTAGAACCAAATATTATTTCGAGACAAGGAGCAGTATATAATTTTGTAGTAAAAATTACATTTTAATAAACTTCTTAACCAATAATTTGTCCGAATATCTTACCACATAAGAATACATTCCTTTTCGTAGCCCTTCCACATTGACCTTAAAGCGTGATAAGCCCTTGGGTAGAATACCGCTGTACAGTGTGCTTACCATATCGCCCGTAGCACTATAGATAGTAAGTTCAACAAAATCTTCTTCAGGGATGATGACATTGATATTTACTTCATCTATAACAGGGTTGGGGAAGGTGTTAATGGCTGTAAAGTCTTCGGAAACAGCCAAACAATTTTCGTTGTTCATAAGGTCAATATCGTTTTCAATTTCAAGTGTGAGGGCCTTTACACAGATATAGTCGAGTATTTGTGTTCCTATAAGAAATTGTGACGACAAAGTGATTTCTTTGGTTTCGCCGGGTAAGAGTAATCCTTGCCAGTACTCTCTGAAAGCCATGCCTGTTGAACTTGTAGCCACCAAATCGAGATGCTCGACTGAACGGGTTCCTAAATTTTTCACATATGCCTTAACCACTGCATAATTATCAAGAATATTTACTATGATATTATCAACGGCTATATCGAGCAGGGTAGGGATAACATTAACCACATCAATGGCTGTATTCTGACATCCGAAAACATTAAGAGCCACAAGTTCAACATCATATATACCATTTTGAATATAAGTATAGGTGGGGTTAACACTGGTGCTTACAGGTCCGTTGTCGCCAAAAGTCCAGATGTAGTTGTTGGCTCCCGTCGAAAAATTAGTAAACTGCACAGTGAGTGGCGATATCCCAAATCGTGGTGATAATGTGAAACTGGCTACAGGCGAAGGATACACTTCGACATCATAAAAGACATAATTGGTACAGCCGGCGGTGGTTGTAACTTCGAGATTAACAACATAATTGCCTGCATCAGGGAAGGTGAACAGCGGATTCTTACTGCTGTCAGCAGCCAGGGTGCCAAATTGCCAGAACCATTTGTTGATGGTATCGTTAACAGTGCTGCTGTTGTCGTAGAACTGGAATGGGATGTTGGCACAGGGGTTACCTGATATAAAATTGGCGGTAGGTATGTCATTTACCTTCACCTGCTTGCTTAGTGGTACTATACAACCATTAATTGACTTCACAGTTAAAGAGACATCATAGGTGCCTGAGCTGTCGGTGTAAACGTGTGTGGGGTTGACCAGAACAGAATAATAGCCATCGCCGAAATCCCATAACCTGTCGATAATCTGTGCATAAGGAAATGAAATGGTTTTGTTTATAAACTGTATTTCCTCTCCATAACAAGCGGCTGTATAACTGAAGTCAACCTCAGGTGCCTTTTTAATTTGAATAAATCTTTTCAGAGAGTCCTCGCAGTTGTATGACGAAATGGCTTTAAATGAGACCTGATACTCTCCTGTGTCGCTGTAAGCATGAAGCGGATTTTGCGTCATGGCTGTATCCCCATCGCCGAAATCCCATTGCCAGTTAGCCAGAGAACCATACACCACATACGATTGGTCGCTAAACTCTACTGCAACACCATTACAACCATTATTAGGGGTGAAATACACCACGGGCTTATCGAATACCAGTACTGTTTTGGTGATGGTATCTTTACATTCATTGTTGGTACGGACAATAAGTGTGGCATAATGATACCCATAGGTTAAAAACGGTTTCCATGGGTTTTGCATGTTAAAGAAGGTGTTGTCATCAAATTCCCATTTCCATTCAGCAATAGGGTCGGAGGTGTTGAAACTACTCTGGTCGGTAAATTGCATCAGTTTTCCAACGCAAACCGAATCGAAAGTGAAGTCAGGCACAGGCAAGAAGCCATTGAGTGTAATGTTTATAGTATCCTTCATATGGCATCCTCTTGTATTCCATGCATCTATGATATAATCACCTGGTATAGTGATAATAATGCCAGGTGTGCTGGTACCATTATTCCAAAGGTAGGTTTCTGTTTCGGCAGCACCGTTTGTAAGACCTATCTCTGTCCCACTGCAAATGCTTTTATCAGGTCCGAGTGTGGCTGTATTTGCATAATTATCAACACTCACATACATTGGGAGTTGGCGGTGACACCCATAGCTGTCGCTAATCTCCACCACATAATTGCCCTGATTCTGAATATTAATGCTTTGTGTGGTGTCGCCTGTGTTCCACATATAATCATAAGCAGAACCCCCACCAGGGTTTATATTAACAATATCACCAAAACAAATAGTAGTATCGGTGAGATGGAAATTGGGTTTTGTAACAATAATTGTATCGCTGCTGTGTCTGCTGAAGATATCAGTAACATCCACCCAGTATGTGCCCGGGTCGCTAATAAGGATACTGGCGGTGCTTTCTCCTGTAGACCAGAGATATGAGTCATAGCCATTACCCGCATGGAGGGCAGTATCACATACGGTGTTATACATAAATATATCAGGTCCAAGGCAAACAGGGGGTTGGTATTTATCCATAAGGTAGCGCTCTACCATTTGGCGCTCAGTGTCGGTGAGGAGGGTGTCGTAGAAGATTATTTCGGCTATGTCGCCATTGAGAAAACTAGAATTTTGAGTATGAAAGGCTCCTATTACAATACCGTTAACATCTTCACTACCCCTGAACCCTGAGTGTTTTTGGATACTATTCTCATAAAGGATTGAATTAGTGTCGTTAAAAATTGCTGTAGTCA
>CAZVOS010000126.1:0-7278 GCA_964628845.1 uncultured Bacteroidales bacterium
CGAAGGCACGGATTAGGGACAGATTTTATTGCACGGATTATTTTTTAACCACGAATTATTTAGATAAAAAGTTCTTGACCTATAATTTAGGATTTGGTCACTTTTCGTTTTGCAAATATTTTTCGTCTTTGAGGGCATTTTTATTCCAAGAGAGGAGGAATGTTTTAAATTTTTTCTCGTCATAGGAATTTTCTTTTTCGAGAAAACCGCTGTCCTGAGTATGCAGTCTTTTACCATTTTCGTCGAGAATAACAAAAACAGGGAAGCCAAATCTTTGAGGATATTCTAGTTTTTTGAGGATGTCGAGGTTTCTGTTTTCTTTGCTGTAATTGATAAGTAGAAATACATAATCGGCTTTAATAATTGAGTCAAGAATCATATTTTCAGCAAGATACTTATGTACTTTTAAGCACCATGGGCACCAGTTGCCACCAATTTGAGCCATCACATGTTTATTCTGTTCTTGTGCGTTAAGCAAAGCTTGGGTTAATTCTGAAGAAGCATCAGCCAGAGGGTTATAAATTTTGTTATTTTTTTCCGTCTCCTGAGCATGAAGTTGAAAATTTAAAAATAATAAAAATAAAATAATAATATTTATATATTTCATAAGAGTAAAAATTTAATGGGCAAAGTTAAGGTATTTCAGTTTTTGGACAAAAAAATTATGTAAGTTTGCATTTAATATTCAGCATTAATAAAACAATAACCCAATAAAAAATTTATAAAAATATACTAAGCCATGAGAACTTGTTTATTTTGTATTTTATGCTTATTATTTCTTTTTTCTTGTACAGAAGAAAAAAATAAGGATTTAAATCTGATTACTGAGAGAATACAATATGATGTTATCATTAAAACGCCAGATATAGAACTTGACTGGTGGATACAAAATATAGAAGGTATAAAAAGGGAGGAACTTATAAAAATGATATTGGACAGGGCTTACGAAGGCAAGGTACAGACTTATGATTTTCAGAATAGAGCCATGACCAATGAAGAGGTAAAGAACATAGGCAAACGGCAAGACACATTGCTTATGCCCAGTACAGAACCACCATACGAAGATTCATTAGTGGTCATAAATGAAACGCTTAAAATAAATGACATCACTAAACTGCGTTTTTTGGAGGAGTGGAATATTGATAAAAACACCTTACAAATAGATAAGAAAGTATTAGGAATGGCTTTGTTAAAGGAAGATTTTGACCCTGATGGTATATTAAGAGGTTATAAACCCATATTCTGGATTTATTTTGACAAAAGATATCCTTTAGAATAATATTTTAATCTATCTGAGTCGTTTTAATAAACAGCGGGCTTTAAAAAACAGAAAAAGAAGATGAGCATAGAGAGATATACCTTAGCGAATGGAATCAGGTTGGTACATAAACAAAACAATGGTCCTGTATCTCATCTGGGTTTGCTTATAAATACAGGTACCAGAGATGAAAGTGAAAGAGAACAGGGCATGGCTCATTTTATAGAGCATGTTATTTTTAAAGGCACCAAAAAAAGAAAAGCGTATCACATATTAAATAGTCTTGATAATGTAGGTGGCGATATGAATGCCTATACAACCAAAGAAGAAACTTGTATTTATACTTCATTTCTAAATCCTTACTATGCAAGAAGCATTGATTTATTATCTGATATCTGTTTCAACTCTGTATTTCCAGAGAAAGAAATTGAAAAGGAGAAAGAAGTTATTTATGATGAAATTAGTCAATGTCAGGATACTCCATCGGAACTGATTTTCGATGAGTTTGAAAATCTTATTTTTAAAGGACATTCACTTGGCCGAAATATCCTTGGCCTTAAACAAAGTATAAGAAAGATTAAAAGAGAAGACATTTTAAGATTTATAAAGAAAAATTATAATACGAATGAAATTGTAGTCAGTTCTGTAGGAAATATATCATTTAATAAACTGATAAGATATTTTGAAAGATATTTTTCTGATATACCTCAGAATCTTCGTATAAAAGAAAGAGATATTTTTAATACTTATGAGCCGAAAGAATTTACACAAAAAAGAAGTAATCATCAGTCACACGTTATATTAGGGACTATTGCCTATGGCTATAATGACGAACGTCATAACATTTTAGCATTGCTTAACACCATTTTAGGAGGTTCTGGGTTTAACTGCAGGTTGAATATGAATATTCGGGAAAAATATGGGATATGTTATAGTTTAGATTCCCACTACACTACATATTTCGACACAGGTGTTATTAATATATATTTTGCCACCGATAACCGTTCAGTAGATAAAGTGATACAACTAATTTTCAAAGAGTTGGATAAGCTTAAAAATGAGCCCTTAGGTTCTTTACAACTTTTAAGGGCAAAGAATATGGTTAAAGGGCAAATGGCTTTAGCCAATGAGTCGAAGCTCAGTGAGATGTTGTTTTTGGGTAAAAGTATTCTTGCCTATAATAAAGTTGACAGTATTGATGATATTTATAAAAAAATTGACCATATAACAGCAAATGATTTGCAACAGACTGCCAATGAAATTTTTAATGAAAGTAGATTTTCAAGAATAATTTTTAAAAAATAATATCATGGATTTTGTAGCAGAAGCTATTGAAAGATATTGTGAATCGTATTCGGAAGCCGAAGATGAAGTACTTTCTGCATTAAACAGGGAAACACATGCCAAATACTTGTGGTCGCGTATGTTATCTGGTCATTTACAGGGTAATCTATTAAAGATGATAAGCGAGATGATAAAGCCGGAAAAGATATTAGAAATAGGGACATATACATCATATTCGGCAATTTGTCTGGCTTCTGGATTAAAAGATACGGGAGTGTTGCATAGTATTGAAAAAAATCCTGAACTTGAAGATATCATACGTACCTATATAAAAAAAGCAAAACTTGACAATAAGATTGAACTATATATAGGCAATGCATTAGAAATAATACCCACCTTAGAACATATTTATGATTTGGTTTTTATAGATGCTGATAAGGAGCATTATCTTGATTATTTTGAGCTTGTAATTGGGAAGTTAAGGAGCGGTGGTTTTATAATAGCAGATAATGTATTATGGGATGGAAAAGTTCTAAATAAGGATTCACGTGATGCAGAGACTAAAGCCATAAAAGCATTTAATACAAAAATTTGGGAAGATAAGAGGGTTGAAAATCTTATACTTCCTTTCAGAGATGGATTAAATCTTATAAGAAAAAAATAAGGCCATACTTAGTTAAGAGTACAGCCTTAATTTTAAAAAAAATAATTAAACAATTATTTTCTTCCGTCTTTACCTGTAGTTGGGCCTTCTTTTGTATTTTTCTTACCACCAGGTTTTTTTGCATTTGCAATAGAATCAAGGCGTGCTTGTTCTGCTACAGCAGCTAATGAGTCAGCTTCTACTTTTGCAATAGAATCAAAGCGTATTTGTTCTGCTACAGCAGCCAATGAATCAGCTTCAACTTTTGCAATAGAATCCAAACGTGCTTGTTCCAAAGCTTTAAGTTCTTCAGCACTAGGTCCACAGGAGATTAAAGAAATCATACCTGCCATAAAAAGTAAAGAAATAATTTTTTTCATGTTATTTTGTTTTAAGGTTATAAACGGTGCAAAAATAATTAATTATCTATTTTAAAATAAATATTTTAAAAATATTTTTTAAATAAAAAAAGCTACACAATAAAGTATAGCTTTTAAATAACTCTTAGTAGCTAGAAATTATTTTCTGCCTTCTTTGCCTGTTTTAGGAGCTTCTGTGGGTTCTACTTTTCTGCCACCGAGACCTGTTGATGGGCCTGTTGGTTTTGTAGTTTGAGGAGCTTTTGGTTTTTTAGTACCTGGTTTTTTTGCGGCTGCAATAGAATCATTAATGCGCACTTGTTCTAAAGAATCGGCAAGAGCGATAGAATCCAAACGAGCTATTTCAGCTAAAGCGGCTAATGAATCGGCTTCTACTTTTGCAATAGAATCCAGGCGTGCCTGTTCCAAAGCTTTAAGCTCTTCAGCACTAGGTCCGCAAGAAATAAGGGAAATCATCCCAGCAACAAAAAATAAAAAAATAATTTTTTTCATGTGTGTTTTTTTTTAAGGTTAATTATGATGCAAAATTATACAATATTCTTTAAGTAAAAATTTTTTTGTATTATTTTTTTTTGTACCTTTGCCAGCAATATAAAAATTTGTTTAATTAAAAAAAAAATTATGAAAAAGAAATTATTTTCTCTATTAGCTATGACCGTTATAGGCGGTTTATTATTCACTACATCATGTAAAATTGACGACAGTGTAGCACCCGTAGTAACACTCACAGGTGATGCCATCATGTCTGTTGATTTTGCTGGAACTTTTACAGACCCAGGAGCAACAGCCACCGACGATAATGATGCAGCGGTAACAGTAGTAGTAGAAGGTACAGTAAACGTGAGTGCAGCAGGCGAATACACATTGACCTATAAAGCTACAGATGAAGCAGGAAATGTAGGCACAGCCACACGTACAGTATATGTAGTACACAGAAAAGGCACTATGGCAGGTACATATCAGGCAAGTGAAAACTGTTCAGGACCTGGTGGTGCTTACACAGTAGACCCTTATTCAGCCAGTATTACACCCGGTGCAGCCAATAATATGGCATTGGTTTTTAATAATTTTGGTGATTTTGCCACATCTGTAAACGTTAATGGCAGTTTAACAGGCAACACAGGGATGACTGTTACTATACCCAGTCAGGTTCAAGGTGGTACTATTGAAGGTTCTGGTACTGTTAATGCTGCTGGCACAACAATAACCATTACTTATACCTATACTGTAGGTGGTTCAACTGATACTTGTACTGCTACTTGGGTTAAGCAATAAGAACACATTTTTAATAATTTAAAAGGGATGCATTTATGCATCTCTTTTTTTTTATACCTTATAATTATTTCCATGAAAGACAATATACATTTCAAAATATCCCTTTTGTTATTGCTTATTGTTCTCATTTACTTTATATCCCGTTTTATATTTTATTTGTTTAATTTCAGTTATTTTAATGAAAATTCTTTTATTGAAATACTGCCTCTTTTTTTTTATGGTTTACGTTTCGACTTTTCTGCTATATTTAGTATTAACTGCTTGGTTATCCTTCTGCTGCTTTTACCTTTAAAAATTACATCAAATAAAATATACCTATATTCAGTAAGTTTTGTTTTTGTGTTTTTAAATTCAATAGCATTGCTCTTTAATACTATTGATTTCGTATATTTCAGCTTTATAAATACACGTACCACCGCAGAAATTTTTAATTATTTAACAATAAGTAAAGATATAATTATTGTTATGCCTTCGTTCTTAAAGGACTTCTGGTATGTACCCGTTTTATTACTTATACTTATGTGGTTATTATGGCAATTGTTTATCAGAATATTCAGGTCTTCAACACCTAGTAACTATCCTTTAAAGAATATTCTAAAAAGAGTCATATCCATTATTATATGGCTATTTGTTTCAGTTGTATTTATCAGAGGAGGTTTTCAGTTGAGACCAATAACAATTGCAAGTGCTTCTCATTATGCAGATGTTAAATATTTGCCATTGGTTCTTAACACACCCTTTAGTATTATTAAAACTATAGGAAGACAAAGTATTACCTATAATGTATATTTTAATTCGGAGCAAGAGATTAATACTTTTTATAATGCCTATAAAGAATCGGACAATAAAAGAAGTTTCAAATCTTATAATGTTGTGATATTTATTCTCGAAGGTTTTTCAAAAGAACATATAGGTAGTTTAAATAAAGATTTGGAAGATGGAACATATAAAGGATACACTCCATTTCTTGATTCGCTTATGACGTATAGTTTGGTATTTGGAAATGCTTATGCAAATGGCAAGCGCACTATTGATGCACCTCCAGCTATATTATCATCCATTCCTAATCTGATGTCGACTGCCTTTGTTTTATCTCCTTATACATGTAATAAAATAAATAGTATTGCCAATTTATTAAAGACAAAAGGATACATCTCCTATTTTTTTCATGGAGGCACAAATGGCACAATGGGTCTGGATAATTACGCCAAGCTGGCTGGTTTTGACCATTATTATGGCAGGGATGAATACAATAATGATGAAGATTTTGATGGGAAATGGGGTATTTTTGATGAGCCATTTTTACAAAGGATGGCATTAGAGTTGGACAAATCGCCAAAACCTTTTCTATCAACCGTTTTTACTGTATCGTCTCACCATCCCTACACAGTACCAGAAAGATACAAGAATACTTTTCCTAAGGGGAAAATGGATATTCATGAAAGCATTGCTTATGCCGATTATGCTTTAAAAAGATTTTTTGAAACTGTTTCAGCCACAAGCTGGTTTGATAATACATTATTTGTTTTTACAGCCGACCACACAAGCGAAGCGTATCATGATTCATATAAAACAAAAGTTGGTGTTTATGCCATACCCATATTTTTTTATTTGCCTCATTCAGAGTTAATAAAAAACCATTCTAAAATTGCTCAGCAAACCGACATCATGCCTACAATTCTGGGTATTTTAAATTTCGATACAGATTATATCGCATTTGGGGCAAGTTTGCTCGATTCTACACAAGAAGGATTTTCAGTTAACTACAGCGATGGTGTATATCAAATAATAATTAACAATTATTTAATGATATTCGATGGAAAAGAAAGCATAGCTTTGTATGATACAAAAGAAGATACTTTATTAAGAAATAACATTATTAACACAACAGACAGCCGTACATTAATGACTATTGAAAATACACTTAAAGCTTATATTCAATCATACCAGTATCGCATGATAAATAATAAGCTTAGCATACAATAAAAAGATGACGGAAAGTGCCAAGAAACGTATAAAATTTATTATCAATCCTATATCTGGTACAAGAGATAAGGAATATATTGAAAGTTATATTATAAAACATATAAAACATACTGATTTTTTTTTTGATATTGATTATACTGAATATGCCCAACACGCCACCATAATTTCAAAGGAAGCAACAGAAAAGAGCTATGATGCAGTGATAGCTATTGGCGGGGATGGTTCAATAAATGAAATAGCATCGTCTCTTACACAAACAAATACGGCTTTGGGAATAATACCCAATGGTTCAGGTAACGGCTTGGCTCATTATCTGAATATACCTCTTAATGTTCAGAGAGCCATTAAAATAATAAATGATTATAAGATAATAGATGTTGATACAGCTACTATTAACAATAAGTTATTTGTTAGTGTGGCAGGACTTGGTTTTGATGCACTTGTGGCCGAAG
>CAZVOS010000127.1:0-7272 GCA_964628845.1 uncultured Bacteroidales bacterium
TGATGGCAATCATTGTGTCAATCAAGACACACAAACAGTAATAGTAAATGCCCAACCTATAGTTAGCTTTTATGGACTTAATACAGCTTATTGTATTGACGAACCTGCTGATACATTAACGGGTTCTCCTGCAGGTGGTTTCTTCTCAGGACCTGGCATCAGCGGAAATGTTTTTGATCCTGCTGTTGCTGGAAGCGGCACTCATACTATAACCTATTTTTACACAAATGGGAGTGGCTGTTCCAACAGCACTTTCCAGACTGTCATTGTAAACCCATTACCTGTTTTATTTTTCTCAGGCCTTTCTGCCCAGTACTGTGTAGATGCCCCAGTAGCCACACTGAATGGCAGTCCTAGTGGCGGATATTTTACAGGGCCTGGAATGGTTGGTAATATGTTCTCCCCAAGTGCAGCAGGTGTAGGAACTCATACCATTACTTATACTTATACTGATGGCAATTCCTGTGAGGATTTTACTGTAGGTGATATTATCGTTAATCCTTTACCAACACTATCTTTAACACCAGACCAGACAATATGTAATGGAGATACTGCAATACTCGAGGCAACAAGCATTCCCAATGCAACTTTCTTATGGAGTACAAATGAAACAACTGCAACTATTAATGTAAATCCCTCAACAACAACAACTTATATCGTTACAGCAACCGATGCCAATAACTGTGGTACGATATCAAGCCAGGTGGTAGTTACTGTAAACCCTTTACCTACAGCTTATGCAGGTGAAGATGTAGCCATCTGCGAAGGGGACTCAACAACACTTATGGCTACTGGCATCCCTTTTTCAACATTTTTATGGAGTACAGGCGAAACAACAGAAAGTATTGTAGTTAGCCCTGCAGCCACAACTACTTATGTGGTATCCGTTACCGACCAATATAATTGTGATACAGCTACTGATGATGTCGTAGTCACTTTCTATCCAAACTCTATTGCACTTTTTGCCTTTGTACCTGATACAGGTGTTTTTACAAATGAACTTATTTCTTTTGTTAACAGCAGCGTAAATTCAGCAACCTATTTCTGGGATTTTGGAGATGGGATGTCATCCGCACAGATTAATCCTTATCATATGTATTCTATGCCCGGTACTTATGAAATTATGCTTATCACAATAAGTCCTGACGGTTGTATGGATACTCTTTATTCTTTGATTAATATTGTTGAAGGATTGGAAATCCCTAATGTATTTACTCCCAATGGGGATGGATTCAATGATGTATTTCAGGTAGTTACCAGTGGCATTGTAGAATATGATCTGCAAATATATAACAGATGGGGTATACTGATATTTCAAAGTTTTAGTACTGCCATTCATTGGGATGGAAGATCTTTGGCAGGTGAAGAAGCTGCACAAGGAACTTATTATTATATTTTAACAGCAAAATCTGGTTCAAAAGATTACAGCAGGACAGGTACAATAACATTATTGAGGTAAATTTTACAGCAACTTAGAACTTTAAAGGCGTCTTAAAAAGAAAAAATGAAAAAAGGGCATCTCTTTATTACTTTTCTGATATGTTTATTAAATTTTAATTTAATTTTTGCACAAGCTGGTGTAAGCACTAAGGGGAAAGAATTCTGGTTTGGGTTTATGTCTAATTATGGCAATAGTGCTGATTATTTAAGGGTATATATCACTTCAACAGTCAATACATCAGGCACTGTTTCTGTACCTGGCATTGGATTCAATCAAAATTTTACAGTTGCTGCCAATACCACCACATCTGTTACTGTGCCGAATGGGGCTATGGCAACTGGCTCAAATACTGTTCAGGCAAGAGGCGTACATGTTGTATCTAATGATACAATAAGTGTTTATGCTTTAAATTACCAACCGTATACTTCAGATGCTTCTGTAATTTACCCTGTTAAATCTCTCGACAGGGAATACAGGGTAGTTACTATAAAGGGCTGGCCTGGTGATTGGGGTGTTCAATATATGATTGTAGCTACCGAAAATAGTACGGCTGTTCAAATTACCCCTCAGGGTGGTGCAGCATATACTGTTAACATGAATGCTGGCGATGTATATCAGGTGCAAAATACCAATGACCTGTCAGGAGCTAAAATTAAAGATTTTTCAAGCTGTAAACCTGTAGCTGTTTTTGTGGGTAATCTGTGTACCAATATTGGTGGATGTGTGGCCTGCGACCATCTTTTTGAACAAATTTTACCATTAAGCAGGTGGGGTAAAAATTTTGTTACAGTGCCCTACTCTGGTAAAGGTAAAGATTATTTTCGTGTAATAGCCAATGATAATGGTACATCTGTAACAATTAATGGAGGTGCCCCTGTAAACCTGAATGCTGGGCAAGTGCATCAGTATTCAACAGGAACGGCTTCGAGCATTGTAACAAATAACCCTGTTCTAGTGATGCAATATGCACAAGGTGGGTCATGCGATGGCGTAGGCGACCCTTTTTCTGTGATGGTGCCTCCCATTGAACAATCAATTGATAATATTACTTTTAATGCTTTCACATCTTCTATTATTACTAGTTATTATGTAAATATCGTTACCAAAACAGCTTATACAGCCATACTAACTCTTGATGGTGCCCCACGCCCTTTTACTCCTGTTGCAGCCAATCCTGCATACTCTTATGCACGTGTACCTATAACTCAGGGAAATCATACCATTATATCAGATAGCGGTTTTATTGCTATGGTGTATGGTTTTGGTTCTTACGAGTCGTATGGATATAATGTAGGGTTCAGTCTTAAAAACCTGCTTTATGATTTTACAATGACCGATGATACAGTCTGTCCTGGAGAGGACGTAACTTTTCAAACTCAAACGTATCCAAATATTATTGATTATAACTGGGACTTTGGTGATGGCACTACAGGGAATGGCTTGTCTGTAACACATAATTATGCCAATTTAGGGGAGTATGAAGTATGCCTAATACTTACAACCCAAGATGGATGCAGCTCAGATACTATTAAAAAGAACGTTGTTGTGGACGGCCCTGAAATTGAAATTACTGGCATTGATACCATTTGTTTTGGCGATACCCTTATCCTACATGCACATACTTATGACGTTGATAGTTTTATGTGGAATATTGGTTATACTGATAGTATTATAGCCGTTGTGCCTCAGGTACATACTACCTATACGGCTACTGGTATAATGACCAGCAATCCTGTTTGCCCTGCTTTCGGAAGTTTTAGCGTTTTTGTAATTCACCCTGTGCCCGATTTCTCGTATGTAAGCCAGTGTCAGGGAGTGGAAATAGGTTTTACTGATTTAACAAACATCGATGCATTACATTCTATTACATCCTGGGCTTGGGATTTTGGCGATAATACCACATCAAACCAACAAAATCCCTCGCATGTTTATGTCAATGGAGGAACTTATAATGTTACTTTAACTGTAACATCCAATACTGGATGTGTGCAGTCTGTAACAAAACCTGTAGTTGTTTATTATAATCCCGTTGTTAACTTTAATCATACCAATGTTTGTCTGAACCAACTTACACAGTTTACAAACACCACAACAGTACAGGGTGGTATGATAAGTTCATTTTCTTGGAATTTTGGGGATAATTCAGCTCTGAATACCCAGCCCAATCCTACTTATACTTATGCAGCAGCCGGTGATTATAATGTAACACTCACAATAACAAGCAATCAAGCTTGCGTAGATTCTACTACAAAAGTGGTTTCTGTATATGAATATCCTGCTGCATCATTTACTTTGTCAAATGTATGTCAGAATGATTCAGCACATTTTATCAATAATTCAACTGACCCTTTAGGCAGTGTTGTATGGACACAGTGGCTATATGGAGATAATTCTCCCGCTGATATTATAAACTGGGATGGGGTTCATTTATATGATGCACCTGGCAATTATAATGTTACTCTTACAATAGAATCAAATTTTGGTTGTCGGGACAGTATAAGTGACAGTATTCAGATATATCCCATGCCGATAGCTGACTTTTCTTTTGTCAATGCTTGTTTTAATGCAGCAGTAGTATTTACTAACCTTTCACAAGGGACCATATCTCTTAATGAATGGGATTTTGGTGATAACAGTCCAATTGATACACAAACAGATCCTGAACATATTTATCCTGCACCAGGAACTTTTTATGTATGGCTTACAGTTACTACAGATTTTGGATGTATTGATAGTGTACGCCATAACGTTGAAACTTATACGCTACCCAACGCTGATTTTTATTTCCTTAATGCCTGCGATGGCTATCCTGTACAGTTTAATGATTCGAGTACAGTACCATATCCCGACTATATCAATGAATGGCAATGGAATTTTGGCGATAATACTACTTTTAATACAGCACAACATCCCAGCCATCTTTACAGTCAAAATGGAACTTATCCCGTGCAACTACTGGTAACAAGCTTTAACGGTTGTCAGGATAGTGTAGTTAAACAAGTTATTACTTATCCCAATCCCGAAGTTGATTTCAGTGCACCCCAGGAGGGTTGCTCTGTATTCTGTACTCAGTTTACAGATATGTCAACTGTATCATTGGGCAATATTGTTATGTGGCAATGGGTATTCGGTAATGTAGCCAATGCCTATTCACAGAATCCAAACATCTGTTTTACAAATCAGGGGCAGAGTCCAATCCTCCATGATGTTACACTTACAGCCATAACAAATTATTCATGTACAACAACAGTTACAAAACCTGCTTATATTACCGTATTTCCTCTTCCTCATGCCGACTTTACCTATTATCCTAATACAACCACAATACTTGAGCCAGTGATAAATTTCAACGACCATTCTATTGGAGCATCACAATGGTTTTGGGACTTTGGCGATAATTCACCCATAAGTCATATACCCAATCCAAATCATTTGTATCTGGATACAGGAACATATTATGTCCAGTTATTGGTCGAAAATATTTATGGTTGTCAGGATTCTACACAAAGTAGTATAATAATACATCCCGATTGGTCAATATATATACCTAATGGCTTTACACCTAATGGAGATGGTAATAATGATTATTTTGCCCCTAAAGGATATGGCATTATCGAGTATGAAATGTTTATTTTCAACCGCTGGGGAGAACTTATCTTTACTTCAGATAATTTGATAAAAGGTTGGGATGGGCGTGTGGAAAATGGTGGAAGTGAGATATGCCAGCAAGATGTTTATGTGTATAGAATTAATATAAAAACAAATACTTATCAGAGGAAGTTTTACATTGGTCATGTAACCTTGCTTATGAACTATGGCTATTAGTTCTCGCTTCTCATTTTAATAAAGTAATTATCAACTTCTTTCTTCATTACTGGTGTAAGTAACAGTAGCGCTATCAGATTAGGTATTGTCATAAAAGTGATGACCATATCCACAAAATTCCAGACAATATCCAGTCCCCATATACAACCAAAGAATACAAATAAACAATAGAGGTAATAATAGGGTTTTATTGCTTTATCGCCTGCTAAGTATTGTGCGGCTCTTGTACCATAATATGACCAACTGATAATGGTTGAAAATGCAAACAGTAGTAGACTAAAAGCCACAACATGTTTGGCTATACCAGTAATACCAATATGAGAAAAGCCAGTTTCAAAGGCCAGTACAGTCATTCCTACACCTGCTTCACCACTTGACCATGCCCCGGTAATGATGATAACAAGAGCAGTGAGAGTGCATATAAAAATAGTATCAATAAATGGTTCTAATGAAGAAACCAGGCCTTCCCGCAGTGGATAATCTGTTTTTGCAGCAGCATGTGCCATTGGGGCCGAGCCCTGTCCGGCTTCGTTCGAAAAAAGTCCCCGTCTGATACCCCATATCATTGTCATAATAATAGTACTGCCTATAAATCCACCTGTAGCAGCAGTAGGTGTAAATGCATCTTTAATTATATAATATAATGTATAGGGTATTTGTTTGTAAAAAATACCTAAAACAATTATTGTTGAAGCAAAATAAAAAATTGCCATAATAGGAACCAGTTTAGATGTAACTTCAGCAATACGTTTTAAACCCCCAACAATAATTAAAAAAACAAGAAAAGTAATTATTAAACCTGAATATAATGTAGGAATTTGGTAGTTTACAGCCAATACTCCTGACATAGAATTAGATTGTGCCATGTTACCAGTACCTAGAGAACAAAGAATAGCAGCAATACTAAAGATTACAGCCAGTACTTTTGCAAATTTCCCTAATTTATCTTTTAAACCCAGTTCCATATAGTACATTGGCCCTCCTGAAACGCTGCCATCAGCATTGGTTTTGCGGTATTTATGAGCAAGTGTACATTCAACCAGCTTAAGCATCATTCCAAAGAAACCTGTAACCCAAAGCCAGAACACCGCACCTGGCCCACCATAGTTAATAGCCAAAGCAACACCAACAATATTCCCTGTACCTACTGTTGCCGAAAGCGCTGTAGTAAGAGCTTTAAAATGATTTATATCGCCAGGCTCATTTTTTTTTGAATACTTACCAGCAACAATTTTAATAGCATGTGTAAAATTGGTCAGTTGTATAAATCGAAATTTTATCGAAAAATAAATTCCAGTAGGTAAAAGCATCGCTAATATGAGGTACCCACCTATATATTCATTATACGCTTTTATCCAAGCATTGAGTGTTTCAATCATAAGTTAATATATTAATCCTTTTAATATGAAAGCTCCTATAGCTATTGAGCCAATAGCAATAGTTGCATTACATTTATTTATTAAAAAATAATTATTGAAAGTTATGGTTTCAAATGTTCGCAAATATTCAATTTTCGCAAAAATTCTTAAATGCCATGTTTCCATAAGATCTTTTTATGTAAAAACAAAGTACCAAAAGTAAGAAAAATATTTGCAGAAATATATATCAAAATATCGAATAATATCTGGGCCTGTATTATATAATCATCTTGAGCACAGAATGATGATGTACATAATAAAAACAAAAATTTAAATAATTATAAAAATTCACTCCTCCATTTTCAATTTAATGTGTTGTGCTGGTTTTTAATATCATCATTAGTTAAGAATTTATTAATTTTGGTGATAATTAATGATATATCATTTTTCATATAAAATTTTTTTAGGTTGAAGTTATGGCCTATTTGTTAATAAAAGAGCTTTCAATAATGTTTGACAATAAAATTATTGTTGATAATTTTAATTTATCCATAGAGATGGGTGATAAACTGGTTATTAAAGGTGCCTCTGGAAAAGGGAAAACTACATTGATAAAAGCTATTTTAGGATTTGAGAGAAACTGGACAG
>CAZVOS010000128.1:0-7265 GCA_964628845.1 uncultured Bacteroidales bacterium
CAATTTTTCGTGGAATACTCCTGTCGTGAACTATGGCTTTTATTTCGGAGGCAAAAATAAAAGTGTCATTTCCTTTATAGTAATAGAGTGGTTTAATTCCAAAGCGGTCGCGGGCAAGGAGTAAGAGTTTGTTTTTTTCATCCCACAAGCCCAAGGCAAACATACCGTTAAGATGTTTGAGAACATCAAAGCCCCACTCTTCGTAGCCATGTATAACTACTTCGGAATCGGTTTCAGACATAAACACATGACCTTTATCCACTAATATTTTTTTTAGCTCTTTGTAATTATATATTTCTCCATTAATGGTGAGCCATACTGTTTTATTTTCATTACACATGGGCTGAGAGCCAGCTTCACTTAAATCCAGAAAAGAAAGACGGCGGTGTCCTAAAGCTGTTTTATTGTCTTCATTAATATACAGCCCACAGCCATCAGGGCCACGATGTGTAAGTGTGTCGCGCATGCTAACGAACACCCCAGCATCTATAGTGCTCTTAAAATTTATTCTGCCAATAATGCCACACATGATAAGTTGAACATATTATACAGTAAAAATACATTTTTTTTACAGAGCTTTTATGATTTTTATATTATGACGCAAAAAGTAATTAATAAGACCCCCAATCAATTATCAATCTGTTTCAAATGAAATAGCTTTTTTTTACTGCCCGTATATCAGGATACACATAATTAAAGAAAAGCACTAGCGCCACAAATGGAATTATCCATACACTCCTTGCCTGATAACGGTTAAGTACATTTGATAAATTGGCACATACAAAAGCATTTACTAAAATACCTGAAAATGAGATGACTAAGAAATAAAAGACTTTCTCATCTGTTTTGTATTTGTAAAGCACTATGACAATAAACAATAATGAAATAATTACGAAGAAATAAATAGTATCATTTAATGTGTCGAAGTTAAATTCTTCCTGAGCTTGTTTTGTATAACGAAAATCTCTTTTAATCTCATTTTTGGGAAAACTTTTCACGCATTTATCATATACAGGACTCCATGCGCCATCAACAAAATTCAGGAAATCTCCACCTATTTTAAAAGCAAAAAGCTGTTTACATGTTGAAATAGTAAAATCCCATACTATTGAATTGTAATATTTTGGAGATGTTAAAATATCATTCACAATTATTTGGGGCTCCTGCTGATAATTATTCCATCCTCCCATTTTATAAAATATCCCATCAGTATGCCAAAGAAAGAACTGGGATGAATTAGGAATACTGTCCTTGTATTGACAAATCCTTAAATTAGCTTTATCACAGTTGTCCTCTAGATATTTATCAACAACTCCTGTATCAATCAATCGAGCAAAGAAAAAGATGTTTCCTGTGGGGGATAATTGTGCTTTGGAAAAATGTCTGTAATTGTAATTGATTATGTATGCAAGTGTTCCCAGATAGACAAACACAATAATAGCAGTACCAATAATTGTATTTTTTGTTATTTTTTCTCTTTTTCTTCTTATAATTTTAAATAAATAAAATATTAAAAGTATGGCTGCAAGTAAGGGAATATTACTCAGGTGCGAAAATATTATGAAAAAAAACAGGGCGACATAAAATATGTATGTAATAAGATTATTTTTTCCAAATAGCATATTAAAAACGGCAATTATCATGAATGATGTAAGTACATCTGGCATAAGAAGCCCTACATACCATCCCAAAGTAGAGAAAACAGTAAGAAAACAAATAGTAAAAAAATGGTGCATTCTTTTAAATTTGATTTCAGAAATAATGGTTTTTAATGAGTGAAATATTAATAAAGAGCCAATTAAGCCCTGAAAAAAAACTGTTAACCATAAGCTTGTTTTCCACGTGGTTGCTCTGATAAAAAAGCTGTAACCTATTGGTCTGTCGATAGTTGGAATTAAGTTCATAGCCGATTCTAAATATAAAGCAGAATCTGTATAAAAAATAACATATCTGTTATAAAACGCAGGAATGCATAATATCAGAGCTGTAGATAGTAAGTATATAGAACTTATTAAAAGATGTTTTGCTCTCATTTTTTCAATATAATTTTCATTAAGAAATTCAATCATCAAACCATTTCGACATACTGCGAATATCTTTTACCAGATTTAAAATAGTTTTCGGAAAAAGCAAGAGATGAACTATCAAATAAAAGATGTAATAAAAATCAAATTTAATAAGGTATGCCAACATAATAACAGGAAGCCAGTCTTCGTAAAAATCGTTTAAAAAGAATAAAAATTTAAACCGCATCTGACGTGGCGGCAGAACAAATATTTTCCATAAGCTGAATTTAAAAAAGGTAAACACCAGAAAAGCAGCAAAAGGGATGTAAAAATCCTTGAAAATATCGCAAGCATAATAGACCAGCGACATAAAAACAAAAAGTTCAAGAGGTAATATCAATCGGTTTATGAGATTTAAAGAAAAACCGTTTCCGAATTTTACGACAAAGGTTTTGATGCCTGCAATTCTGTCTTTTTTCCTGTCATCGAGCTGATGCAATATAATATTTCGACTTCCTTTGCAAAAAAGCCAGATAATTAAAATAATTGAAAACAGATTACTTACTGAATATACTTGTTGGTATACACCGTAATAGGAGAATACAGCAAGAACTACCAGAGCAGGTATAATATGTCCGTAAAGAGTATCTGCCAAAATTCCCATTATATGTCTGTTTTTTAAACGAAACGGTTTAAATGAATACAGAACATACAACACTAGTTGGAGTACTAATAACACTATAATAAATGTGTTTGTTTTAAGATAAAGCCATGGCAAGATGGAGATAATAAGCAGAAAGATAAAAGATAAAAATCTTTGTTTTACAGATAGTCCTGCTGTAAAATTTTCCTTAGAACTTAGTTTGTCTTCGTCAATATCAGCCAAATCATTTAAGAAATGCCCCAAACTGGCTATTCCAATAACAGCACCAAAAAACACAAAAGCATATGGTACTAAATCAAGAGGAGAAATATTGCTGATATAGGCCTTAGCATAAATAAATGCCATTAAAGGGGCCGCTTTATAATGCCACCAACACGAAATGCGCATGAATTTGCGAAAGCTTTTCATAATATTTAATGAAATACAAAAATAGTTAATCGTTTGAATGAGTGGGGTAAAAAAATATTTTCTTCTTTTTAAATACGTGCTTTGGAGTGAGCTCGAGTTTGGAGTTTCTATATTCGGAGTGAGATAGAGTTCGGATTTCGGAGTTAAGAATTGAACGCAGATAGATAAAAAGGGAAAAGGTAAAAGATGTTAAGAGAAGGCAGATATTAACAAGTTTAACCCTGTCAGAGGATTTTAATACTGAACAAAATTATCGGTGCTTTGACAGGTTAAACGTGGGTGTATTTGATTTTTTGTACGGTGGTTCCGACTTGGTTCGATGGTTCGACAAGCCACCACCCTCAAGCTCACCAACCACCGCTAAACCACCGCTACGCAGCTCAATCACGTCTCAACATCGTGAGTGTTTAATTTATTATGTTTTTAATTACAATTAATAATAATTTTTTTAAGAGATTTTTTATAAATTTGGTTTTCAAATTATTGATGTATGTGTTTTCATAATGCTTTAAGTAGAGAAGCCACAGATATAGAAAACAGGTTCGATGCCAGGTTTAGAGATAAAACAGTTTTTAAACCCGTGTATCATGGCAGTGGGTTCAGCTTTATGCAATGGGCTGTTATTACAATGGAAAAGCCGGAGGAAATATCATTATTCCATTGGGGATTGATTCCATTCTGGACAAAAACAGGTGTTGATGCAAAAAAAATAAGGCAACTAACCTTAAACGCTCAGGGAGAGACTGTCTTTGAAAAACCGTCCTTTAAATATTCAGTCGTTACAAAAAGATGTCTTGTTTTATCATCTGGTTTTTTTGAATGGCAACATAAAGGCAGCTATAAGTACCCTTTTTTTATTTATCCAAAAGATATTCCATTAATGGCTATGGGCGGCTTATACAGTGAATGGTCGGATAAAGAAACGGGTGAAGTTTTAAACACATTTACAATAATCACTACTCCCGCCAACGGACTTATGGAAACCATACACAACACTAAGAAACGCATGCCCTTAATATTCAAAATTGAAGATGAAAAAAAATGGCTTAAGCCAGAACTCAACAAGGATGATATTATTCATTTAATAAAACCTCTTGATGATAATTTAATGACTGCACATACTGTAAGCAGGATAATAAGCTCCCCAAATGCAGAAAGAAATACACCAGACATACAGAACCCATATGTTTACCCTGAACTTAATAGTTTATTTTAAATAAGAAGCAAACAGCTTATGATTATACGGATTCTTATATTTCTTGCATTTTTATTTCTTATAGAATTTTTAGCCCTGAGAGCAATTTTAAAGCTCCCAAAAGAAAAAGGCACTAAAAGAAAAATAATCAGATACTATTTAACATTCTCAGGATTATTGATGTTGGCGACACTTGTCTATTACTTTTTCAACCAGCATGCTGGAATCGTTGACCATATTCAGTTCAGAAGATTTTTTAATTTATCAGCTCTTCTTATATTAAACCTTGCACCCAAAATAATTATAAGTATAAGTTCCATTATTGATGACATTATACAATTATTACTTTTTATTTTAAAATCTATATTCCAGAAAAAAATTAAAAAATTTTACTTCAGAAGGTGCATTTTATATACAGGTTTTTTACTGTCATTAATTTTAGAAGGAACACTCATCTATGGCATTGGCTTTGGAAATTCTGAAATAGTAATAAACAGAATTAATATCACTAATCCTAAAGTACCAGACAGCTTTGATGGTTTTAGTATTGCACATATTTCTGACTTTCATTTAGGGAGTTTTAAAGACACAAAACTTATTGAGGAGGCAGTGCTTTTACTTCAGTCGGAGGACCCTGATGCTATCATGTTTACAGGTGATTTGGTTAATAACGAAGCCGATGAGGTGAAGCCATTTATACCTATTATGAGCAAATTAAAACCCACTAACGGTATGTTTTCCATTCTGGGCAATCATGATATGGGCGATTACAGGCGGTGGTACAACGACAGGGAAAAACAATGCAATTTACAAAAGCTTGTATTTTTACAAAATGAAATGGGATTTACTGTACTGCGAAACCAACACACTTATATAGTTAAAAACAACGACTCAATAGCTGTTATAGGCATAGACAACTGGGGAGAACCCCCTTTTAAGAAATATGGCGATTTGAATAAAGCAAGCGAAGACCTTGATACATCAAAATTTTCGATTCTTTTATCCCACGACCCATCTCATTGGAAAAATGAGGTAATCACCACCTCAAACATAGCACTCACCTTATCGGGACATACACATGGTTTTCAGTTTGCAGTAAAGCTGGGCAATTACACTTTCAGTCCTGTTCAGTTTAAATACAAAGAATGGGGTGGATTATACAAGGAAAAGGAGCAGTATTTATATGTGAATACAGGTCTTGGTTTTATTGGCTTTCCGGGCAGGGTTGGTGTAAAACCGGAGATAACTGTTATAACGCTTAATAATGACCCTAATTAACTGTATCAAAAAACTCTGACAATCCTTTCAATTTGCTGTAGATAAGCTGTACCAAAAAGGTTTAGATGAACTAAAAGGGGGTACAGGTTGCATATATCCACTCTTTGCTCCCAGCCCTTTTCGAGAGGATACGCATTGTGGTATGAACTGTAAAATTCATACGAAAAACCACCAAAAAGTCGGCTCATTGCTAGGTCCATTTCCCTGTGTCCGTAATACACTGCAGGGTCTATGATACAGGGTGAACCATCTTGAGCTACTATAAAATTGCCGTTCCATAAATCACCATGCAGTAAAGCAGGGGGTTCGACCGGATAAATGTGAGCCAATTCATTAAACAAATTCTGAAATTTACTGAGTAATGCTCCTGATAAATGATAAGTATCATGAGCACACCCCAGTTGTCTTTCAAGCCGCTGAGAAATATAGAACTCAGTCCATGAGCTACAATACGTGTTTGACTGGTTTAATGAGCCAATATAATTGTCATGTTCCAGTCCAAAAAAATCATTAGTTTGCTTATGTAAAGCCGCTAAGTTCTGTCCGAATCTTTCCCAAAAGTCTGTTTTTTTGAATCCGCTTTCTAAATATTCCATAAATAAATACGAAACATCTTCGGTTTCTCCTGTAAATAAGGGCTTAGGCACTATGATACATCCGGTATTGTTCAAAATATCGAGCCCTTTTAATTCTGCTTCGAACATGCCAAGATAAAGCTTTTTGTTGTTCCATTTGATAAAAAACCTGCCTTTGTTGGTATGCACTACGGCTGTGTTATTAATACAACCACCACCTATTGATGTACTGTTTTGTATTTTGAACTGTTTCTGAAAATATTCATGGCATTTTTCTTCTACACTTTTCTGAATGTTTAATGGAAGCATCTGCTTTAGAATTTTATTACTGATAAAGGTACATATAAAGCACCTTGTGCATGCAAAATACTTTCGTAAAAATACAATTCATCAATTGCGGTATCCTGAAAATAGGTGTTTTCATAGTTTTTAATTGTGTTTTTAAGGGTGTTGCCGGGTTCTGTGTATTTTATTTTGCCCATTGTGATGTGTGGTTTAAAAGAGCGGCTTTCGAGCTTGAAATCTTTAACTAATAACTGTTTTTCAATAATAGAAAACATATTTCTAAGCTCTTCATTTTCCGCTATGCCTGCCCATATTACCGATGGCTTTTTATCATGATAAAAAAGTCCTAAGCCGGTTATTTGTAAAGTAAATGATTTAAATTTATGATCATTGTGATTTAATATTTCTTTTACTATTTCGATTTGTTTGTTGCTGGTATTGCCCAAAAAATGGAGCGTAAGGTGTGCTTCATTAGCATCTGACCATTTAATTTTATGATTGAATAGTTCATTTTCAATTCTGCGAGAGTATCTGCAAGCTGTTTTTGGAGGGGTATTCTGAAGGATAAGAAAGTGCGTTTAAAAGTATTCATAAAAAAAATAAAAAAAAATTGTATAAATATATAAATAATTTTTACTTTTGCAGCACGTAGGGGTGTTAGCTCAGTTGGCTAGAGCGTTAGACTGGCAGTCTAAAGGTCAGGGGTTCGATTCCCCTACGCTCCACAGCACTGTGCGAAGCACAAAACTGTCCGATGGTGTAACTGGCAACACGTCAGATTTTGGTTCTGAAGAGTCTAGGTTCGACCCCTAGTCGGACAACGAAAACCAACCAAAAGCAACCAGCAAAGTATA
>CAZVOS010000129.1:0-7250 GCA_964628845.1 uncultured Bacteroidales bacterium
TATCGGGATATTTATCAAAAAGCTCCTTATGTAGTTTTATTGCTGTGGCAGTGTCTCCTTTAGCAACATAATAGCGGTATCTGATAATTTTTAAATCAACGGATTGTGGATAAAAATTAATTACTGAATCAATTATTTCAACAGTTCTTTTTATAATTGTTGATTGAATATCATTATGCTGATATGTCTTATAATAAAATTCATAGTCCATTTTTTCTGTAGATATCCAAAGGGCATGTCTTATTGAATCATTTAAAGGGCACAAAGAAGCCCCATAAGAGAAACAGGCAAAAGCATCTTCCCATTTTTTTTCAGAAAGAAAATACCTCCCTGCATGATAAGCCATTTCATATGAATCATCATTTCTAATAAAAGAATGCCATGTTTTATTAAACAATTTAGCAGAAAATTCATTTGCTCTTACATGCACCTCTAAACCGCTTTTTTTTGCTCTTATATTTTGTCCTATTCTTAGAGCCAGTTTGTAAGTTTTAAAGTTGTTTAAAAAAGTATCCTTCTCCGAAAAACCATAATAATTCCATGAGTTACTAACACCAATCAACATAACTACTACATCAGGATTATACAACGTTATCTGTTCCTGTATCTGTTCAAGCATTTGAAAAGTATTTGCTCCACAAATTCCTGCATTAATAACTCTTACAGGAATATTTTCTTCATTTTCAATAATATCTTCTAATTGTTCGGGATAACTTTTGCCTTGTTTAGCACCTATGCCATAAGTAAATGAGTCGCCTATACAAAGCACAGTAAAAATTTTATTCTTTTGAAAGGACTCTTCTGGTTTGGTTTTATAATATGTTCCGAATATCCTTAAACCCAACTCTAAAAAAATAAATAAAATTAAAACCCAAAATATAAAACCGACAATAAATAGAAGACCGTTTTTAAAGTAATGGCTCTTGCTTTTATGATATTTTAAATAGCTTGTCTTATAAAGACGGTAGCTCAAATAAAATATAAATGAAATACAAATAATAAAGAATAATATCTTCACTAAAAGAATGCTAAAAACCCATAACAGAAAAGCATGAAGCTTCTTAAAAAAAGCTGAATCGTTTAAAGTTTTAACTTCATAAATCTTATATTCATTCACACATTGTAAATAAGATGAATAAGTCGCCTGACGAATTTCATTTTCTATTGTTATATTTAATGAATCGCAATCGCATGGAAAAACCAAACGAATGCTTTTAAAAAACCCCGACACAATTATTCTATCACTTGTAAAAGGCATCACAATTTTTCTGTTTGTGGGTGTATAAGCTTCCAGAAAGAAGTTTTGAGAAATAATATGCTTATCCTTTTTTATATTTATTTTATATGTACCATAAAAATTAATTCTGTAAACAAAAATTGATGTTGCTGTTACAATGCTTAAAAATAGAATCCCCAAAAAGATGATATATTTCTTTTTATTCATATTTGCCTACCAATCTTATGAAATTTTTTAATTGTAGTGGTGCATAATTTTTATCAACAAATTTAAACTCTTTCAGCATCAAAAAATCATCAAATCTAAAAATAATAAACCTGTATTTTTCATTTACCGGTTTAAGCGGCTCAAAAAGAAGCGTATCGTTATTATTTGTTACACATATAAGTTTTTTAATTTCAGGACAAATAAGTGGCTCATACTCGGTAATTATTTGAATGATATCCCATTGACTTCCTTTACTATGAACATCATCTAATAAAACGGTTCCAGTATTTGACACATATACATCCGTAATTCTGTTAATCCCTGACTTAATACTTTCATTTTGTTTGGGATAATCATAGTAGGGCAAATAATAATTATCAGGATAATCGTATATCATATCCGAATACTGTCGCCAAAGACTGTGTTTTGCATTAAACTTCTTTTCAGAAAAAATGACATTCCTGTAAAAAAATACTGAAATTGAAATAAAATAAATACCAAACACAAGTAATAGAATTCTTTCTGAAATGCCTGACTTCCTTTTCACAAGATAAGTTATAAAGAATAATGCAGAAGCAAGCACAGTTACATAGCCCAAAATAAGATAACGGTGGGCAGGTGGTATGTATGCAGAAAACAAATATTCCATTATTTTATAATCTAATATATACCTCCCCTGCTCATAGAGCATATCCGCCGACACTGTTTTTACAAAAATAAAACATGCCGTTAACGCTATAATATTAGCTGTCAGAAAAAACAGGTATATCTTTTTGTACGACTTAAAATAATTATAAATAAGCCATACATTTATTAATATCTGAAAAATAATTAATATAATATTTATTAATAACCGAATCTGAACATGAGCCACCTCAAAAGGGTAGAAAATTCTGGTCAACAAACGTACATAAACAAAAATACCCGATTTTATGACGCTTGTAAAAGCCATGCTTTCATATCTGAAATCACTGCTTTGTTCAACTCCCAAACCGTCAGCACTATGCTGCGAAAATAAAATATTATCAGTATTAAAATAAATTACAAAATGAAATACCAATGCTATTATCCAAATTAAAGTAACTATAAAAGTGTGCCTCCTCTTATAGTATAAAGCGTATATCATCAGGAATGTGAGTAATGGTAAGTATATTATAAATATCGGTTTGGACAAAATAAATAGGGTGAAAAATAGCAGTATGATAAATCGTGCTCTTGTTGAAAGATGCTCCATATTAATAAAAATAACAGCCCAAAAAAGTAAAGCCACCAAAAATGGCACATCATAAAGAAATAAAATATACCCACAAAAAGCACCAATAAATGCACATAAGAGACTGATTATAAAGCGCAAAATTTCATCTTTACATACTGCTTTAAAAACTTTTAAATTGAATGATGCATAAATAAAAACGATAGTAAAGAGTACAGACAATTGAAAAAATTCAGGAAAATAATTCTTAATACCCAATACCCTTAAAATAAAATAAACTGTAAAAGTCTGGTATGTGTTCAAATAATTGGCATTTAAAGCGGTTAGTGCTTCAAACAAATTGTTCGTATTAGCTTTTACAAAGAATTTTGAAATATCGTCTCTGAATAATTTCCCATAAATATAATATTCCGGACATAATATCAGATAATATATAATAAAAATTATAAAAAAACTTAAGAAGAAATATAAATTAAGTTTTAGTTTCTTGCTGTAATAAATTAAAAAAATTTGGGGTGAAAATAAAAGTCCGAAAAACAAAAATGTATTGATGTAAGTAGTATTAAAAAAAACGAGCAATTCCGGCTTAAGATATAAATAGATAAGTCCGGGTATGAAACCTATAACTACAGGAATCAATATTCTCAGATGTTCAGTTCTTATAAAATCAATGATTGATTTAAGCTTGTATATTTTAATAATTAATTGTTTTATGCCATTCTTTTTCAATAATTGTTTTGCACTTTTGATTATATAATATGATAAGAAAATAACTATCAACAAAAACAAAATATGTTTTAAACTGATAACAAATAAGACCATAATCCTTTCATAAAAAGAAAGTTCATTATGATTTGATATATAAGAGTCATTCTTTTTTACTACATTGACATATGTTTCAACATCATTTAATTCCTGAATAATTATAGGCGTATTATCTGAATTTTCTATCCTTATTTCTTTATAAAAACCCTTAAAATCATGGCTTTTGCTTACCTCTCTTCCCAATGGAGTAACAGCAATTATCTTGGCACTATCAACAGCATTAATAATATTAAAACTTCCTGCCAGATTAATATTTGAAATATATCTAAAAGAAAAAAAAATAAAGACCAATAACAGCCCTGACAAAAAATACTTGATTAGTTTCATCGAATCAACAACTAATGTTTTAATCACGATATAAAAATAAGCTATTTAGCTGTTATGATAATTATTTTTGTTCTTTTTAACAGTATTTATTTTATACTTTTTTAAGAACAATTCTAGTAGCCAGTGCAAAAATACGGGGAGACATTTTTATAAAACAATTATCTGTTTTCTCAACAGCCCTTAAAAAAAACTTATTTAATGGGATATAAACATTATTTGTGTAAACGCCTCCGGAATTTAAAAACAATATGAACTCCGCATATGAATGATGTATTATCTCAAATTGTTTATATGCGTTTAAAAATCTTTTCGGATTATCAAATATCAATTGTGCTACCGAATTATTGCCATCCCAAAAATCTTTCGATTCTGACAAAAAACTATAATCGGGATTAAATATTTGTGCCCTGTCATTACAATGTTCATGTCTGGTTAATTTTAATGCCCATCTGAAAAATGATGAAGCATACGGTTCAAAGATTATCAGCATACCATTTGGCTTTAAAAGTCTGTCTGCCTCCTTAAAAAAGAAAAATGGTTTATCCAGATGATGTAATAAATTCACAATAAAAATATAATCAAAAGAATTATCCTCAAAAGGTGTATTATGGGCATCAACACCTGACTTGTCCAACCATTGTAATTCACGTATGTCGGATGTTATAAAATTATAATACTTCAAAAATATCTTGCTTTGCCCGGCACCTGAACCTAACTCAAGACCTTTATCTTCTTTATTTATAAATTCTTTTATCCAGCTATACCGTTTCCCTAATAAGAAATTTAAATTACCATTAGTACTTCTGAACATCTCTTTTCTTGAGCTGTTAATTTTTTTATAATAGGTATTTTCTTTTTGCATATTCTAATACTTCGATACAAACCTAAGATGAGTATTAATAGGAACAACTTCTTTATAAGAATTATAAAAAACAATACTGTCGGCTGTGGTTGGTTTTTTATTTAAAAAATAAATAAAACGTAAACCTTTTTCAGGTTTGTACAATGCTTCAATATAATCAATACAAATCCCATCTTTATAAGCTGCCAGTAATTCAGGCACCTGTTCCTCTTTATTTTCAAATGCATTTAAGACTATTATTGAATGTATGTTCTCAGATTTATTTAACTTAAAACTCCCTTGAGCTTCCGCAATAAAATCATGACTTATATATAAACCTTGTGTAGATAAACATTGTTTAAAAGCAGGATAAAATAAAACAGGAACATAATATTCCTCTTGTTTCAGCAAAGCAACCAATTGCTTCCATTCGTAACTCCATCTATCATTCTCAATATTTTTCCAGAAATGCGGATAAACCGCTGCCGACTCATTTATAATAAAAGCATTGAGCATAATAACAAATAAAACTGTAACAGATTTCCCAAAATAATTTCTTGCAGAAAAAACCTTGAAGATATTTGAGATAAGTAATAATAAAAAAGGAAACAAGCTTATGCTTAGAATGGTATGAACTCCTATGGTATATCGCATCATATTCAAATCAACAGCAGCTATAAAAGAAAAAATATTTCCCCTGATTATTTGAATATCGGCAGGACAAGTAGCTGCATAAAAAAATGCAGATGTTAATGATATCATATTCCCTCCTATAAACCATAAAGCCAGTTTCCTGTTTGAGTTTTTAAAAACCATTCTTACAGCTACAACAATAAAAAAACAAATAATAACTGCAAATATAAATACAAAAAATACAGATTTATTAGTTGTTATATCTATAAAAGGACATAATAAATGAATATATGCTTTGATATAATATGTAAATGAAAATACTATTATTTCGTATATATTTAAAAATCCTACCGAAAACGAATTAATCTCTGCTGCTTCATTAGTAAAGTCGTGCATACTGAAAAAACAGAATAATGCCTGTATTATGATGGCAAAAAGGCCGAACAAGGTAAAATTTACACCCAACTTATTTTTATCCTTAATAAATAATGCCAAAGCTATTAAGTAAAGAGGCAGGAAAATGACAAAATGTGCTTTGGATAATATAAAAACACAATTTATTATACATAGTAAAATACCTTGCAGGGGTGTAATATCCTTCAAAATAAATAAAACAGCAAAGGCGAATACAATTCCATAATAAGCTGTATCTGTTATTGATAAAGGGAAACTAATTGATGGCACCAACGAAAATACAGGAAAAACAGAAATCACTACCATAAAAAGAAAACCAAACCATGAGCGCCCACCCCATAAGAAATTAAAATTTTTACCCAACAAAAACGCCCCAAGCATTGCAAAAATAATAAGTGAAGCCAAGGACGTGATGGCAATAGATTGACTTAAATCGGGCGAAAGAAGTGCTGCAATCCCATATATTATCCTTGGCAACATGGCCAGATATCCTGTATCAGGTATTAAAAGCGTGCTAAAAAAAGAATGCTTGATTGATACCAGCAAATAGTCGTGAAAATAACCATGAAAACCAAAATTACCGGCAAATACATGTGGTGAAATAAAGAAATATTGTAAAAACAAAATAAGCCAGAAAGCAAAAAAGGACAAGGAAGAAAACTTGTTTTCTGAATATTGTATAAAACCATAAACATGCACAAAAAATATCAGACTTACCAATGGATACATCACATAATGAGAGATATTATACAGCAACGAAAAATTAATATTGAAAAATAATAATAAAAAAGGATAAAACAAAATGGCTATTATTGAAGAAATAATAAGATTTTTTTTGATTTTTTTCAAATTGTACAAATATGTTTTAGTTTTTTCAAAAACACATCTAATAGATTTTTTATTTATTATTTTTAATAGGAAAAACAAAAGACCACTAAATAGTAAAATGCTTAAAAAACTGATAATATATCGGATGTTAAAATAAATTATACCATAAGTTTTTTTCTGTAAACTTAAGTCTGGTTTAATAATTTGAATAGGATACCCATCAGCTTTATGACAACTTAACCTAACAGAATCTCCTCTAAAAAATTGATATAATTCTAAATCCTCAGAACTATCTGATGTAATTATTATATCCTTGAAATACCCTGTTATACTTTTTGTTAAAGTATCTGCCATAATTCTTTGGTTAAAAGGGCTTATAAATTCAATTTTATTAATTCTGACACTATTAGCCCATTTAATTTCACCTATAAAATTTATTTGCAACGAATACCTGTAAAAAAGAAATAAACAAAAAACCACTATTATCATTGTTAAAGATAAAAACAGCTTTTTTCTCAGTTTCATATTATAGTTCTATTTTCTATTTATAAAAACTGTTACAAGTACAATAAAAATAATAATTGCAACAGCAAGAGCTTTCTGATATGAACTCTTTTTCTCCCCAAAAGTATATAAATCAACTATAATACATTCTCCTTCTTTTAAGTTTTTTAAAACATTATCCGAATACAACAAAAAGGGGGTTGCATCAACAACACCTTCAA
>CAZVOS010000130.1:0-7250 GCA_964628845.1 uncultured Bacteroidales bacterium
TAAATCTTTACCTCTCTCTTCGTTTCGCAGATTCACGTAAAAGGACATCTCGAGCAATTCATTATCCAATTCCCCAAGCGTTTTAGCATTAATAACTTTATACCTTCTGCAAAACTTACGGAGGGTAAGTTCAAAAGGGTTGTCGGCCATTCTGTTGCTGCTTGCAATTAACTGCAATAAGTATTCTCTCTTTTTTGGAACAGCAAAATTGGCTTTATTGATGATGGCATAAATCCCTCCCACAAAGAGGGTTCCAAAAATAGCTACAGAGAACAACTTGACACCACAAGCCAGACCTATGGTTAATGCAAAGAAAATAAATATGATGTCGGCTGCATCTTTTACAGCCGTACGAAATCGTATGATAGACATGGCTCCAACCATACCAAAAGCCCTGGCCAGATTATTACCTATTACCATAATAACGATAGATGTTATCATAGTTAACATCACAAGCGATACCGTAAAGGAAGCAGAGTAACTCAGCCCTTTGTAAGTCCACCTGTATATCATAGATATGGTAAGGCCACATATAAAAGCTACCAGCACATTCGCAACGACATCTTTTACAGTGATACTGAAGACAAAAATGTTTTGAAAATCTGTTAACATAATATTTTTTTTTAATCAATAGAGTTGAATAGATCTATATTTATTTACGTCGTAACCAATAGCATATTTCGATAAGGCCTCCTGCCTTAATTTAAACTCCTCCACAAGTCCTTTACCCCAAACAGGCATATTATCCCCGTAATACTTGATTTCTAAAATAAAATGACTCCTAAATAAATATTTTAAATTATTGTTACTAAATAAATCTCCTATGGGTGCAAAAATCCTACTTCTTATATTTTTATCAAAGGTGATACGTGTGCCTGGGTCAAATTTTCCATGATAGGCCTCTCGTTCGTAAACTACTAATACTGTAGGTATAAGTTGATATTTATGAATATGATAAAAAAAACGCTTGGCATCCTCTACTTCTTTTTCGTATTTCTTGCTTTTAATCACATATTTTTCAACATCTCCTGTTTCAAATACCTTTTCCAAATCATCATAAAGCATAAATGCCCTATGTTTGCGAATTCTGTTTTCAATCTTTCGTTTTATTTCAAAAACAACTTCGCACCCCTCCTTGTAATCATCATACCCTCTGATACGGAATTTACGCCTTAACATAATGCCATCTCCTTTCTGAAAGTAACAAATCAAATCCTGACTGTCGAAGTATATACTGCGTACCGTGTATTGATTAAGTCCTTGCTCGTTTACTGTCGTGAATAAATCAGGACGGACAAAACTTAAAAGACGCTTTCTGAGGGCTTCCATCTGGTTGTTAGGTACTAAGTATTTCCTTTCGTATCGCAATAGCATATTAATTTTCAGTTACAGTATCAAAAAGTCTTAACAAATAGTGTATAAGCGTAATGTCTTCACATGCTATCTTCCCATCAACAAACATATTAAAAGTCATCTCTTCAGTATTCTCTGTTATTTCAACAGTAATGAAAACTACTTGCCTTCTTTTCAGAATTTGAACAATATTGTCGATATCAATGATAGTTCCCTCAATGTTTTCTTCTCTCTTGTTCGTCCCAAAGGTAACCCTGCTACTGTCGCTCAGATATTTGCTTTCGTAAAATTCGACGGGTAAAACAACCAGTAAACTGCTTATATCTACTATCTTTACAATCTCTTCTACCTCTACCATATTCCCATTTAAATCAACATTGGCTTTTTTCTGCTTGACTATTTTACCATCAAAAGGGGCAATGATATAATTGGCTTTAATTTTTTTATTCAACAACTCAATTTGAAGCTCATACGATTCTATTAGACTTTTACTCAGGTTAAGCTGTTCAGCTTTTGAACCACTGTTAATGACTTTTAAATTCGACTCAGCTATTTTAAAATTATGCTTCTTTAATTCTAATTCATTTAAAGCAAGCTCATAATCATTTTTCGATATGAGACTGTCATTATATAGTTGGGATATCCTTTCAAAAATCTTCTTCTGGGCTTCCCAGTCAACCAGTGCCATATCTAAAACCTCTTTATGATACTGTATTATTTCCGGCTTCTCGCCTGTGGCATATATTTCATACAAGCGCTGCTCTGCCGCCAATTTACTTTCGAGCTCCAACAAACGGAAATGGTCTTCATTAGAATAAATAAAACCTACTGTATCTCCTTTTTTAATACTGTTGTTAAATATGTTTTTATTAAGTATAAATTCAGAAGCATCGCCTCTTATAAACTCTGTAACAGAATAACTGTTTATGCTATTGTTGCGGTTGTTTCTGTGTAAATTAATCAGATTGCCATCAATTGTTTTGCTTAATGTCCACTCTTGTACGGGATATACAACACCTTTGGCATATATGGCATAAGGTACTTTAATAAAAAAAGACAAAATTATAAGGATACTTAGGCAACTTATCAGGATAATTGGTAAAATTCTTCTGTTCATCGAGTTCAATGTTTGAAAATTAATCTATTCCTATTATAACAAATTTATTTTCAGTTAATGTTAATCTATTCAAAAATAGGTAAATTAAATTATTATTATGGTAAATAATATTATACGCTAAAAATTATAATAAGTTATATATGATGTCTCTAATAATCATTGTATTAATATACTACCTAATTATTATCTAGTATACAGGTTGTTTTTTTAAATGTCAATATGACTTTCAAAAACAAATGTGGCAGGTCCTTCAAGATAAATATTATAAAATCTGTTGTTGTTATAGGACAGCAAAACTTTAAGTTCGCCTCCTTTTGTTTTAATATGATAACCATTTGTTCTTAAAGCATTTTCTGATAAGCATACCGAAATAGCAGATGCCACAACACCTGTACCACACGACAATGTTTCATCTTCAACCCCTCTTTCGTAGGTCCTGACAAAAAGATAATCGGAATGCTTTTCTACAAAATTCACATTTACTCCCGCTTCTTTATAGGGTGTACTATAACGTATCTTTCTTGCTTCTTCAACAATATTCAGATTTTGAACATCCTCAACAAATTCTACATGATGAGGGGAACCTGTATCCAGAAAAAAATAGGAATTTTCTTTTCTGTATTGTAATACATCGTTCATCTTAAGTTTAACATATACTTCAGGATGTCTCTTCTTGATTATCTGGGCAGTATATTCTGTGCCATTGGCAAAAAACAAGGCCTTGTTTTGTATCATATTGAGCTGGTGCGCTGCTGCCACTGCACACCGACCACCATTGCCACACATAGTACCCAAACGCCCATCTGAATTGAAGTAAACCATTTCAAAGGGATAGCCTACTTTCGTATTTAATAAAATCAAACCATCTGCTCCTATACCTAAATGTCTGTTGCATAAAAAGGATATAAGCTGTTGATTGTCTAAATACTTTTGTATGTAATGAGGACGGTTGTCTATAACAATGAAATCATTGCCTGTGCCATGCATTTTTATAAACGGAATTTTCATTTCCCTTTAAGTTGATTTATTATTTGCTGATTATTGAGTGGAATTAAACTTTTAAAGTCACTGGTGTTTTCTAGTGCATAATACATTTCTGGCAAACAAAGGTATAAATCATTGTTGATAAGTTTCAATTCTACTTCATCCATTTGTTTAATGCCAAAAAGTACAACTGAATTCTTCGCTTTTTTATATCCTTTGTAATTAAGAGGCGATTCCCAAAATTCTACCGTAAACTTATTCTTCTCTTCTTTTATTGACTTCCCACCTATAAGCAAGGAATCTATATTTGAACCCGTGTTATCTGAAGTCTTTGTTAATGTATGTGCTTTTATTTGTTTTTTTAAAATTAATTTATCCCTCGCAACTTCATCATTACTTGTGTTGATTATTGAATATACATCGGAATATTCATCATACCAAACTGTATCGTCAGGAGATACCTCATCAATTAATAATGCATTCAAACTGTCGGTACTTAAACTGTCAATAGGGGTATCTTTTATTTCAACCTTTTTCTTCTTGGGAGGTTTTTTATTAACAATAATCTTTTTTGGAGCTTCCTCATGTTGTTCCGATTTAAATAAATCTACTATAAATTGTTTGCTTTTGTGAAATAAATTTTGTGTGATGTCGATACTTTGCTTCCAGAATATGATGCTCATACCCATGGCAAAACCTACAACAAGTCCCATTAAAATAAATACAATTCTTTCCTTGTTAATTTTCACAAAAGATGATTTTATACTGACAAATTGACATTGTTCTTTCTTTGCAAAATTAAGAATTTAAACAATATATATATGCATTTTATTCTAAATATTCTTTAACAAAATTTAACACCATCTCAAAAAATAGAATTATTCGGCATTCGTTATAAAATATTAAAATTATTTAGTGATATCTCTCGTTCTTAGGGCATTAAATTGGTTTAAAAATTGAAAATTATTATAATAACTTTAAAAATGATTTTTTATGAAACATTTAAAATTTTTTCAATTATTTGCTGTTGCATTGCTTGGAGGGTTTTTCTCATTATTGGCTTCAAAGGGTTTTGATAATTTTTTCAATGAGAAAGAAAAAAACAAGAATGAACATTTTATTTATGAAAATGTTCCGGTTCAATATGCGAGTTATATACCCAATTTGGCAGGCAGCGACATAGATTTTACTTTCGCGGCTGAAATGACCGTTCATGCTGTTGTAAATATTAAAACTGAATACCAGCGTAAGAGCAGTGTTTATGATGATTTTTTTGGTAACAGCGACCTTTTCTTAGATTTCTTCGGAGGAAGAAATCCTTATGGATACTCACAACAACCTATAATTGCTACTGGCTCTGGCGTTATTATTTCTCCAGATGGGTATATCATTACCAATAATCATGTGGTGCAAGAAGCTGATTATATAGAGGTTACGCTTAATAATAAAGAATCTTTTTCTGCAAGTTTAATAGGCAGCGACCCTTCAACAGACCTGGCTCTTTTAAAAATTCAATCGGTTGATTTACCTTATATTGTATTTGGTAATTCAGATAGTGTAAGGGTAGGAGAGTGGGTACTTGCTGTGGGCAATCCCTTTAACTTAAACTCAACTGTTACGGCGGGTATTGTGAGTGCAAAGGCAAGAAATATTAACATATTAGGCAGACCTGATGCCATCGAATCATTTATTCAGACCGATGCTGCTGTAAACAGAGGTAACAGTGGCGGTGCCTTGGTCAATACAAAAGGAGAACTCATCGGAATAAATGCTGCTATTGCATCAAATACCGGTTCATATGCTGGCTATTCTTTCGCCATACCAGTTAATATTGTTCGTAAAGTATCCAAAGATATTCTCGATTACGGACAGGTGCAACGGGCTTATCTTGGAGTAGAAATTGCAGATATGACCAGTAAACTGGCCGAGGAAAAAAATATTCAAAAAGTGCCTGGAGTTTATATTTCACACATATTAGAAAACAGTGCGGCTACCGATGCCTCTCTTAAAGTAGGTGATATTATTATTGAACTGGATGGAAAAAGTTTGAACTCTGCAGCAGAACTTCTCGAAATTATTGCTACAAAATCACCAGGTGATGAAATCAGTATTTTGTATATAAGAGGTAGCAATCAAAATGAAACCCGTACTAAACTTAAAAATAAATATAATAACTATGAACTCCTTATCAAAGAAAAAGAAAGTATTGTAAACGTTTTAGGGGCTAGCTTCGAAGATATTACCAAAGAAGAAGCCAACCGACTGGGCATTAAGCATGGTGTTAGAGTAAAATCTATTGATAGTGGTAAATTACGTAGCTATGGTGTAAGAGAGGGTTTTATAATTACTTATATTGATAAAACACCCGTTAAAAATACGGATGAGCTTTACAGTATAATTAGTGAGAAAAAAGGAGGTATTCTTATTGAAGGTGTTTATCCTAATGGTATAAGAGCATATTATGGATTTGGATTATAGATAAAACTTAAAATTTTAACCGTAATTGTGCCTTAACCTCCGTCTTTGTATTTCCTCGTATCTCGTCTAAACCCGAACCAATAACATTTCTGTCGTTGTAATAAGTCTGGGCAAATCTTATCCAGAAATCTAAATTCCTGTTTATTTTATAATTAAGCAGTACATATACCCTGCTTCCCTTATAGTAATATGATGGAAAGGATGATGCATATAAAACATCGTTTTCATAAACATATATGCGTGAATCATAATTGTCGGTGTCGAACAAAGCATAACGTAATGTTACTGATAATGGTGTCTTCTTTGTCTTAAACTGAATGTCCTGATACATAGTAAAACCAGAATATGTATTTTCTCCTATGGTATAATCTACATGCTCTATCCTGTTTTTAAGCATAAAATCATCTGTAACACGGTATTTGATCTCAAATCTGTAGTTTTCTTTTTCAGTATCTTCAATAAAATACAAGCCATTTGTAACATCCGTATTATTGATGGCTTTATTTTTATTACGGTAACGGGCATACATCTCAAGCGTTTTGGAGGGCTTATAATTTAATTGCAAAAGATAATCAAAGCCCTTCGAAGGGGCATTTACACGATAACGTAACCATGGGAAACTAAAATTATCAGCATATGCTGTGAATTTCCATGCCCTCGAAAATGATGTCATAAGTCCTAAAAAGATACCTTCTTCATTAATTACTTTACTTCCCTCAGAAAAAGCACTGCTGTATAATGACTGGTAATTTTTATCGAAATGCCTGTGTAATACAGAAAGTGAAACTCTGGGGTCGAGATTGAAAATTGCCCCATTTGTAAAAGCCATACCACCATTAAGTGAACGGGCTGCTTCTCCGAAAAAGTTTATATTTTTAAATATATAACTGTAATCAATACCCAGATTGAAATTTTCTTTGTCATTAAATTCAAACTGATTATAAGGATATAGTTTTCTGTCGAGTTTATGAGAAAGTTCTGTCCTTACTCCTGTTAAACCAACAGAAAAACGTCTTTTCCTGTATTGTATATTACCACCATATATCAGTTCATCTATTATGTTCTTTTTTTCAATTTCTGAAGGTGTTCTGTGGTAACCAGTTTCGAGCAACGAACTTATCATAAGCTGTTCATCTTCGTTTTCGAGAGTATCGGAAATAAGACTTATATTGCCATCTCTTTTTTTCTTTGAAATAAAACCAGTGAGTTCAAAATTTCTTATAAGGTATGTGCCAGCAATGCCACGCATAAACAGGTTCTCATCAACAGAGGTATAGGGCCTCACACCCATTGCATTTTTTCTTATATTCACAGCATC
>CAZVOS010000131.1:0-7221 GCA_964628845.1 uncultured Bacteroidales bacterium
AGAGTGACGGAGGGAAACTGGAGTGAGTGAGATTCTGGTTACTGGTGGTACTGGTTATATCGGCTCACATACAGTGGTTGAATTAATTAATGAAGGGTACGAAGTAGTTATTGCTGATAATTTATCAAATTCATTCGAATATGTTGTTGATAATATCAAAAAGATAACGGGTATAAGACCTTGCTTTCATAAGATTGAACTCACTGAAATTTCACAAGTAAAGAAACTTTTTGATATACATAATGATTTGTGTGGTGTTATTCATTTTGCTGCACTCAAAGCTGTTGGGGAATCTGTCGAAAAACCCTTGCTATATTATTATAACAATTTATTGTCATTGATAAATACTCTAAATTGTATGCGTGAGATGAGTGTACCAAATATAGTATTTTCTTCATCCTGCACTGTATATGGGCAACCAAATATTTTACCTGTAAGGGAAGATTCTCCTATTCTTACAGCGATGTCTCCCTATGGTAATACTAAGCAAATTGCTGAAGAGATGATAAGGGATGAAGCACATATTTCCCCTCTGAAAGCAGTTCTTCTTCGTTATTTCAATCCTATTGGAGCACATGAATCGGCACTTATAGGGGAGTTGCCTCTTGGGGTTCCCAATAACCTTATACCTTTTATCACACAAACGGCTATAGGTAAAAGAGAAGTTTTACGTGTTTTTGGAAATGATTATAACACTCCCGATGGTACATGCATCAGGGACTATATACATGTTGTTGATTTGGCTAAAGCACACATCATTGCTTTAAAACGTATGTTAGATAACCAAAATAAAGAGAAGGTAGAGATTTTTAATATCGGGACAGGTAATGGCTTCAGTGTTCTTGAAGTTATACATGCATTTGAAAAGACTAGCCATGTCAAGCTTAATTATATTTTTGCTCCAAGAAGAGCCGGTGATATTGAAAAAATTTGGGCAGATACAACTTATGCCAATAAAGAATTGGGATGGAAAGCAGAAAAGAATCTTACTAACATGGTAGATAGTGCATGGCAATGGGAATTATTTATAAAAAATAATACATTTGTTAAATATTAAATCAAAAAACATATGAAAAAAATACTTATTACTGGCGGTGCTGGTTTTATTGGCTCTCATGTTATCAGACTATTTGTAAATAAATATCCTGATTGTAGTATTTACAACCTTGATGCTTTAACCTATGCAGGCAATCTGGAAAATCTTAAAGATATTGAGAAAAGGTCAAATTATAATTTCATAAAAGGCAATATCACTGATGCAAGCTTTATTATGGATATATTTGAAAAATTTAAATTTGATGGGGTTATCCATTTGGCTGCTGAGTCCCATGTGGATAGGTCAATAGCAAATCCCTTAGAGTTTGTCATCACCAATGTTGTCGGTACGGTTAATTTACTTAATGCAGCCCGTTGGCAATGGAAAGATGATTTCTCTGCCAAACTTTTTTATCACGTTTCTACTGATGAGGTCTATGGTTCTTTGGGCGATGATGGCTTTTTTACCGAAAAAACAGCTTACGACCCCCGTAGTCCATATTCTGCATCAAAAGCCAGTTCCGACCATTTCGTCAGGGCGTACCACCACACTTACAAACTACCTGTTGTTTTATCTAATTGCTCTAATAATTATGGGCCAAATCAATTTCCTGAAAAACTTATTCCTTTGTGCATCAATAATATTATCAATAAGAAGCCACTGCCCGTATATGGAAAAGGTGAAAATATAAGGGACTGGTTGTATGTGGTAGACCATGCCAGAGCTATTGATGAAATTTTTCATAAAGGGAAAACTGGCGAAACCTATAATATTGGGGGACATAATGAGTGGACAAATATTGACCTCATAAGGGTATTATGTGCCATTATGGACAATAAACTTGGACGGGAATTTGGTACATCAGAAAAACTTATTACTTATGTAACCGACAGGGCAGGGCATGATCTCAGGTATGCAATAGATGCTACAAAAATAAAGGAAGAGCTGAATTGGATGCCATCACTTCAATTTGAAGAAGGCCTTGATAAAACCGTTGACTGGTATCTGAATAATTCAGAATGGCTTAAAAATGTTACCAGCGGTGATTACCAAAACTATTATAACAACCAATATAAAAACAGAGAATAATGCTGTTTAGCTTCCTGAAAAAAAATCAATTAAAAAATCCCGTGGACATATCTGTGCTTAAAACAGATATGCATTCACATCTTATACCAGGTATAGACGACGGTGCTTCAACTATTGAAGAATCGGTGAATCTTATAAGAAAAATGAAAGATTTGGGGTTTTCAAAAATTATAACTACGCCGCATATTATGAGTGATAATTTTAGAAATAATCCTGAAATAATAATGTCGGGACTCGCTAAAGTGAGAGAAGCACTTAATATAGAGGGCATAAACATTGAAATAGAAGCTGCAGCAGAATATTTTATTGATGATGGCTTTGAAAAAATTTTAAATGATGGGGCACTTTTAACTTTTGGAGATAGATATCTTCTTGTTGAGTTATCATACTTCTATATGTATAACGGTTTTTTTTCACTGCTTTTCGATTTAAATGTAGCGGGATATAAAATCATTCTTGCACATCCTGAGAGATATTCATATTTTCATGATAAATATGAGGTTTATGAAGATTTGAAGAATAGGGGCTTATATTTTCAATTGAATACCATTTCACTGTCAGGGTATTATTCAAAAAAAGTAAAAAAAACAGCCGAGAAACTTATTGAACTTGGGTTTTACGATTTTGCAGGCAGCGATTTGCATAATGATGACTACTTCATAAATTTTAAAAAAGCACTTTATAACAAATATCTTGAAGAACTTATTGAATCTGCTAAGTTGAAGAATAATTTGTTATAATCGAATATTTAAAATCTCTTAGATATGACACACATTGAACATTTATGGCAATTTGCACGCATTGGCGGTGTAAACAGAGTTAGTCTTGAGACAGCAAAGGATTTAATAAATCTGAAATATTTAGACAAAAAGTTATGGACTGCCCTAAGCTGCCCTGTTCAAGGTCTTGAAATTGACAGCAAGACATTGGAATATATTGATAAAGATAAAGATGGCAGGATACGAACACCTGAAATACTTGAGGCGGTAGAATGGATGCTCTCGGTTATTAAAAATCCTGATGATTTGCTTTTAAGGTCATCTGTGATGCCCCTTAATGCTATTGATAGAAGCTCTGAAGAAGGAAGTGTTTTATGGGCATCAGCAAAACAGATATTAGTAAATTTAAATAAAGAGAATTATGAGTCTTTAACTGTTGAAGACACATCTGATTCTTTAAAAATCTTTGCCCATACCCGTTTTAATGGAGATGGTATAATTACTGAAGATACAACTGATGATGAAGCATTAAAGAAGCTCATTGCCAGTATTGTATCATGCATGGGCTATGCTATGGATAGAAGTGGTAAAGAAGGCATTTCTGTTGATATTTTAGAAGCATTTTATAACGAATGTCTTGCATTTGAACAATGGCAAACAAAAGCAGATGCTCATAAGGAATTAATTTTTCCTTTTGGTACTGACACACCCGAAGCATATAATTTATTCAATCAATTAAAAACAAAAGTTGAAGACTATTTTGTCAGGTGCCGTCTTGCATGTTTCGACCCTGTGTCAGTTACTGCCCTTTCTAATATTGTAAACAGTTTTGAAGCCATAAAGCAACATGATTTAAATGAACATATGCAAGAAATTGCATCAATGCCTTTGGCAATAATTGGACAGCATAAGCCCCTTCCACTAACAGAGGCTTTAAATCCAGCATGGGAAAAAACCATTAAAAGATTTTCGGAACTGGTTATTAAACCTATGTTTAAACAAAAAGAAAGTATAACAGAGGATGCATGGCAGGAAGTATGTACAAAATTTGATGCGTATGCTCAATGGGTTTCCGAAAAAGCCGGTACACGTATCGAACCTCTTGGCCTTGAGTATATTAAATTAATTCTTAATAATGGGAGTAAAGATGCACTTCATTTACTTATTAATGAAGATTTGAAACTTACTCAGGAAGCCGAAAATATTTTTAAAGTAGACAAGCTTGTCCGCTATTACAAAGATTTATTCAGGTTGTTAAATAATTTTGTAAGTTTTCATGATTTTTATGACAGGGATTCAAAAGCCATTTTTCAAGCAGGTCGTTTATTTATCGACCAACGTAGTTGCGATCTTTGTATAAAAGTAAGTGATATGGCCAAGCATGCTACTATGGCAGGGCTTAGTGGCATTTGCCTGGTGTATTGTGAATGTACATCAAAAGTTAAGAACGAAAAGATGATTGTTGTGGCTGCTTTTACCGATGGTGATTTTGACGATATTATGGTGGGTAGAAATGCCATATTTTTTGATAACAATGGTTTGGATTGGGATGCAACAATTATTAAAGTGCTTGAAAATCCGATAAGTATCCGTCAGGCATTTTGGTCACCATACCGAAAATTTTCTAAATTTATCTCAAAGCAAATAGAAAAATTTGCTTCAGCTCGCGAAGAAAAAGTAACATCAACAGCCACAGCGGGTATAGAAAAAACTGCGGCCAAAGCTGATGAGGGCTTAAGTAAATCAGTAAGTGCAGAAGCTCCTGCGGCAACAACTGCGGCAGCACCAGCTACCCCACAACCCTTTGATATTGGCAAGTTCGTAGGTATTTTTGCTGCTATCGGCTTGGCCATAGGTGCTATCGGCTCTGTTTTAGCTGCCATCTTATCGGGTTTTCTGAGTCTCGTTTGGTGGAAAATGCCTTTGGCATTTCTTGGAGTTATCTTAGCCATATCTGGTCCTTCTATGATACTTGCATGGCTTAAATTAAGAAAAAGAAACCTTGCTCCTGTACTTGATGCCAATGGATGGGCTATCAATGCTAAAGCAACCATTAATATTATCTTCGGAAAAACATTAACACAACTGGCATTACTTCCTACGAATGCCCGATTGAACCGTATTGACCCTTTTAAGAAGAAGAAAAATGCACTATGGTATATTGTCCCTTTGGCGCTCCTACTTTCTGCTGCTGTGTTATTTTTCTTATGGCATTATGGGTACATTAAAAATTGGGGTTTCTTTAATAATTAGCTTATAGTGGGATATTATTAATTTATAATTTTTAATTTGTGAATAGTTCTAATTATATTAAGGAATTTAAGTTACTTGAAAAAGAAAACCTAAGTATAAAATATACAACTAAATTAAAGATTCTTAATACTTATATCTCAAAAGATAGTTTCATTAAAGCCCTTACAACCCACACCATAAATTCATCAGCCCACAAAGATTTTCCTGAAGTATATAATTTTTATACTACTTTCTTTACCTTACCCGATGAAACGGAAACTTTTGAAGGTTTTGAAAAGGCCCTAATATTAAACCACCACCGAGATTTACAGAGACAATACGGTAGCTTTGAAGAGGCATGGATATATGTAAGAGAGCCAGATGATAAAAAGATAATTGGTGGTGTGAACTTTAGTATTTACAAATCTAAAGAAATTTTAGCATCGCTGTATTCAGGAACAGCACATATAACGTATATTTTTGTTGATGAGAAATTCAGGGGGCTTGGTATAGCCCGTTATTTGCACGAATTAGCCATTATTCATGCCCAGAAATTTGTAAAAACACCTATGTCTTTGCTCTTCTTCTGTGAACAAAATGCTCCTGAACTTATGACTATTGATGCATATTTTTCTGATAATATTAATGCCCTTGTTGACCAATGCGACCGTCTCGTATGGTGGCATAAAATGGGTTATAAAAGGTTAAACATTAATTACGTGCAACCGCCACTTAATAAAGGACAGAAAGTATGTGATAATCTGACTCTTAATGTGAAAACTAAAAGGAGAAAAATCCCTACTTCAGCGATTGTATTTCATCTGAAACATTTTTTCGATTTGGCTGTTTTTAAAGCTGATACCAGCAGAAGAGATGCCCATTATTTTAATCAAATAGAGCATCTTAAGAAAAGTAACAGTATAAATACATCGGGCAGTATTGCCTATTATAAAGAACTCAAAAAAAGAATTTACAGAAATCCAGAGGCATGTATAAAACTAAGAAAACTTTTCTGATTTTATCTGCAAAATGCATTAAGAGCTTGTTCAGATTCGGTATATCCTAAGTTTTGTGCATTTCTCCACTCTATACAAGCACCATTCGTATCATTAAGAAATAACATAATACTGCCTTTAAAATAAAATGCCTGAGCATAATTGGGACTTAATGATGTAACTTTATCAAAATAAACAAGCGATTGTCTATAATCTTTTTCATTATAATGCAATATGGCCATATTTTCATACGCTTTAACAAAATTTGGATTTATTGCAATGGCCTTATTAAAATGGACAATGGCTTCAGCTTTTTCATTGTTTTTCAATAAAATAGCTCCTTTGTTACAATACGCGTCAGCATAAAAGGGATTTAATGCAATTGCTTGATTGTAATCCATTAATGCACCTTCCATATCATTTAGCTCAGATTTTATTCCAGCTCTGTTGTTATAACCAATACTGTATTCAGGTTTTAATTCAATAGCTTTGTTCAAATCTAACAAAGCTTCTTCAAATTTCCCATATGAAGCTAATATGACACCCCTTCCGTTGTAAGCTTCAGGTATTGTTTCATCTAACTCAATACATTTGTTATAATCCCTTAATGCGCCATCAGTATCATTCATTTCTTTAAATACTCGGGCCCTGTTGCTATAAGCCAAAGCATAATGTGCATTTTTAGATATGGATGTATTTAAATCAACCAATGCCCCTTTAAAATCACCTGATTCAGCTTTTGCATTACCTCTGTTATTGTAAGCCATATGGCTTTCGGGATATACATCTATCACTTTATTCCATAAAGTATTACTGTTTTGCCAAGTATCAATTTGTTTGTATGTAGAAGCAGATAAAAAAAGGAGGTAACAAATGCCCAAAATCTTTACAATCACTGATTTTTTATAGTTTTTGTAAACACTTCCAAGAATATAACCCAATCCAATATAAGCAACATAGGTATAACGTTCGGATACAATAGTATCTCCTATTGGGACAAGCTGAATGACAAGCATTATGCTAAAAAGGAAAAATACAAATCCAAAAATAAAGATACGCCGTGCTTCAATTTTTACTAAAAATATTAAAATAATAATAAAGATAATCAATAAAGGGCTTAAATAAAATTCAAAAGGGAGGCCGTTGTTAG
>CAZVOS010000132.1:0-7205 GCA_964628845.1 uncultured Bacteroidales bacterium
TCTTTTTTTTCTATAGAGTGTAACCATTCTAAGAATTCCGATTTCTTGCTTCCTTCAATATTGTTATCTTCTTCAAAATCTTTTATTTTAAAAATATAGTCCACATTAGGCCAGTAGTATTTTAAAAAAAAACCTTCATTGTTATGTATTTCTTTAACTTTAATAAGACTATCCTCAACTTCTTTGCAATTTACATCTGATATTTTAAAAAAATAATTCTTTGGGGGTGTGCAATATTTTTGAAAAAATCCGACATCGTTAGTTGTTAGATTAAAATTATTAAAACTATCATCAACTTCTTTCCATTTTGCATCTGATATTTTAAAAATATAGTTCCTTTGGGGCATGCAATATTTTTTTATAAATCCTGTATCGTTTGTTGTGAATATGATATTAATAAGACTATCCTCAACTTCCTTCCAAAATTTTTTATCATTACACAGGGTATTTCTGCTTAATGAATGCACTATTAATTTACCGCTGTTATCAACTATGGCCGAATATCCATATTTACCTATATATGCATAAAAGTTATCAGAAGAATCTTCTTTTTTAATTTTTTCATAATAAAACTCATTAAAAAATTCTATGGCTTGCTTAGCGTTAACAACAACATCATTATAATACTTTTTTTCAATAAGAAATAAACCTTTTTTTGATAAGGTTTGTAAATGAATTTGCATTGATTGGTCTGCAACTGCGACCATATTATAAGCGGCTTCAGTTATTATTTCAAGCTCTTCATTAATTTTATCTCTTAGGTTTTCCCTTGCTTCATTATACACAATAGCCAATAATCCGAAAAATATTATAAAAACAAAAGTTATTATTGTAAGAATTTTTGCCTTAAACTTTAAATTGTTTAACTTTTTATATACATAAATAAGCATTCTATTTTTTTTTATTCTCTGAGTTAAAAGGTCTTTTATCTGCATTTGTTTGTTTTTTATTTAGGAAAATCAAAAATAAAATAATTTAATCATTTTAACAAATAAATTATATTTTAATTGTTAAAAAGTTCTTTTACATTATTATTGGCAAAATGAAACAGATTATTAAAAATGGGTTCCTGCAGATAACCCATATAAACCCCATAACCCTTAGCTCTTATTCTGAATTCTCCCAAGCCAAGAACAAAAGTGAGTACGTCAACGGTTTGCTCCATCTCGGTTGTTGAATCATCTACGCCCCAGCTATTACGATAATAAAAACCCGTAGAACCATTCTCTGTTTCGGCTAAATATGTATTGTAAACAATATGGCATAACTCGTGTGCCAGTATTGATGCAACAAAAAACGGGTTGTTAATATATTTCTGATTAATCATTATCTCGTAGTCGCTATAGTAAGTCTTTGTTGATGTGATATTAGAATAATTGTCTCTTAAAGTGCTTTTTGTTATCTTGCACAGACATCTACCCGGCTCATTTATAGCATTACATATGCTCAACTTAACATGATATCTGATTTTCAAATATGATTTAAGAAGATAAAAAACACCCTCTACGCCTTTATGGTTGTATGCCTCAACAACTTTGTTCACATGAACCATCTTATGAGTTTTCCATACTTGCTGTGCTAAATCATATTCTCTTTTAAGAATGGCACTGGCCTTTTCAAAAATCTTATTCTCTTCTTTCAGGCATTGCGATGTCATATTATACATAACAGCATGAGAGCTTATTATATCAGTATTATAGCTCATTAATTTGATAATAACATCGCCCCTGTATCGTCTGTCCATGTAAAAAAACGTGGACAGTATAGGGAGATTTCCCTTATTTTTCAATACAATGTCCGTGTATGGATTTGAATTATTAATACTAAAATCTATTGCCCTGCCTTCTATATTTACCATGCCCATATAACCCTTATTTAATGCATTTTTATCAACCCAATGTTCAATATATTGCTTGGTTCCTTTATTATAGAAAAGCTTAAGTATTAAATCTTTCCCGTTAGGTTTTATCTTTTTCAATCTTATATTAACCTCCTTTTCGGGCTCTATAACAGGCAGTTTTACTTTATACGTTCTACCCTTGTATTTATAATTTATCTCTCTTCTTTCCACTTCTTCCTGAGATAAAAAATAGGTTTTGTTATACACAAAATAAATATCATGTTTTATCGCCACAAAAATATTTTTCAGTAGCTTGGCTGTTTTAAATATTAATTTTTTCATTTTTCATCAGATTAAATGAATTAATAAAAACACTGTCCTTCACCTATAGACTAGGGCTTGTTATTTGGTGTTATTTGTAAGATGTATTGCTTTAAAAAAACTGCTATATATTTGAAGCAGTGCAGAATAACGTACTATTTAAAAGATACGGACTTGTGCTGCATAAGTCGTTTTCCTTATTAGCAGTTTGGTATCAGAAGAGAAACAGGGGCTGTCTCCAAAATGAATTTTTGGGATTAAATATTTCTTTTTTTCCCCTCCCTTACCCCTTAATCTTCTGAAGGGGCTTGGGGGTAGCGATGGGCATATCACAAAAAAAACCGTTTCAATTTTTTTTTTTGAAACGGCTTAATTGTTTAAATAAAAAATTTATTATTTGGTTTCCTTGTTTTCTTTTGTTTCGGTGGTGGCGGTTTCTGCTGTTTCTTCACTTTGTGCTGCGCTTACACCTGCTCTGGTAAGTTTAACAGAAACAATAACGGTATTGGGATTATCAAGAAATTCGATACCTTCTACTTTAACTTCTCCAATTTTAACAGAATCGCCTATTTCGAGTGTAGAAATATCAACATCAATATAGTCGGGTAGCTTTTTGTAGAAGCCCTTTACCTTTAGTTTTCTCAGTTTAATATTGAGTTTTCCACCACTTAAAACACCGGGTGATGTGCCTTTTAATTTAATGGGTATGTCGATGACAACAGCTTTGTCTTCAAAAATTTCGAGGAAATCGATATGAATTATTTTGTCGCTTACAGGATGAAACTGAACTTCTTTAATAATACAGTTGATTTCTTTTTTGTCGAGAGAGAGGATAACTGTAAAAACCTCGGGAGAGCTGATAAGTTTAAGAAGTGCTTTTTCATTAACAGTAAACAGAAACTGCTCTTTACCGCCATAAAGAACGGCAGGTATAAGACCTTGTTTACGGTTTAATTTTGCATCTTTTTTCCCTACGTCCGCTCTTGGCGAACCGCTAATAGATACTTTTTTCATGATAATTTAATTTAATTGATTAATAGTAATTATTTATAATATAGTAGAAAATTCGAAATGAGAACTTATGGACTGGCATTTATTTACAGCACGTATAACGTCTGCAAACAAACATGAGGTATCCACAACTGTAATTTTATCTAATTTATGTTTCAGAGGAATGGTATTGCTTACGATAAGTTGTTTTAATTTTGATTTTTCAATTTTTTCATACGCATCGCCCGAAAGCACGGGATGGGTGATACAAGCTCTTACGCTGTTAGCTCCTTGTCCTATCATGAGGTCGGCTGCAAAAGTAAGGGTGCCTGCTGTATCCACAATATCGTCAATAAGCATGATGTCCTTGCCTGCCACATCGCCGATGATAGTCATCTTATCAATAACGTTGGCTTTGAGGCGTTGTTTAAAGCAGATGACCAGCTCGGTGTTCAGAAATTTGGCATAGGCCGCGGCTCTTTTTGCACCACCTGCATCAGGCGAAGCCATGGTAAGGTTAGGCAGATTTAGAGATTGCAGAAAAGGAACAAATATCGTTGAGCAATACAGATGGTCAACGGGTACATCAAAAAAACCTTGTATCTGGTCGGAATGCAAATCCATAGTAATGATACGCTTGGCTCCCGCAGCAATAATGAGGTTGGCAATGAGCTTGGCTGTTATTGGTACACGGGGTTTGTCTTTCCTGTCCTGACGGGCATAGCCAAAATAAGGAATAATAGCAATAACCCTTTTTGCCGAAGACCGCCTTGCAGCATCTATCATCATTAAAAGCTCCAGTAAGTTTTCGGCAGGCGAAAATGTTGATTGTATAATAAAAACTTCCCCTCCCCTAACTGTTTCTTCAAATGCCGGCCTGAATTCTCCATCACTAAAGCAGGCATAATTGACTATACCTAACTTATTGCCATAGCACTCTGCAATTGATTTTGCAAGATACTCAGAGGCCCTGCCTGAATAAATATAAACCGGCTTTTTCATGATTGATGATGTTGATGGTTTCAATGCCACAAAATTAAGAAAATTATTAAGCTTATATGCCAAATAAAAAAAAATCTTAAACAATATGTGTAAAGAAAAACTAATTTTGTTTTCAGCTTTGTTTTTGTATGCCATGAGTATTCAAATAATAACTTCACATAAAACAGGAATTGTAAAGCAACTGAAAGCATTATATGCTTACCGGCATCTTATTATGGTATTCGCTTTAAGGGATATCCGCAATAAATATTCACAAACATTTATGGGGCTTTTGTGGGCGGTAATTCAGCCATTACTGACGCTTATTATTTTTGCTTTTTTCTTTGGTGTTCTGTTAAAAGTTGACACCTCTCCTATTCCTTATCCCGTATTTGTCTTCAGTGGTTTGATTTTCTGGTATCACTTTTCGATGCTCACCAACAATTCGGGTATAGCGCTCATACAAGCACAGGACTTTATTAATAAAATCTATTTCCCTAAGATGGTTTTGATGCTGGCCAAAGCCATGTCGGTTTTAATAGAATTTGCTTTATCGCTATTGCTTCTTTTTATTTTAATGTTATTATTTGATGTCAGTTTCAGTAAAAATATTATTTTTTTACCTGTTTTTCTTCTTTATAATACTGTAATTGCTTTAAGTATCGGCCTTTGGTTATCTGCATTAACCATAAGGTATCGCGATTTACAACATATTATACCTTACCTGATAGGTTTTGGCATTTTTATCACTCCTGTTTTTTTTAAAAGCACACTGATACCTCTTGGTTTTCAGTTTCTTTTATATTTCAACCCTCTGGCTTGTGTAGTGCAAGGTGCACGCTGGGCTATGTGGGGCGATACTTTATTGGAAACTAATTATTTGTGGGGCTTATTACCTGTTTTTATACTTTTTTTAAGCGGGCTCTATTATTTCTTAAGAACGGAAGACAATATTGCTGACATCATTTAATTTAAAAGTATGAAAACAAAAACTTTAACTGTCAATAATATTTCAAAAAAATATGAATTATTTCATATTGATAGCAGTACTTTTTTAGCCAGATTTTTTAAAAATTCTAAACAAGAAAGCTTTCTGTATGCATTAAAGGGAATTAGTTTTACACTCGAAAAAGCTCAGATTCTTGGTATTTTTGGGCCTAATGGTTCGGGTAAAAGTACTTTGCTTAAAATATTGGCTGGTATCACTAAACCAACAGAAGGGGAAGTGATTATTAACGGAAAAATTATTGCCGTATTGGAGTTGGGACTTGGGTTTATTAAAGAGCTTACTGCCAAAGAAAACATTTATCATGCAGCAGCACTTATGGGGCTTTCTAAAAGCAAAACAGATAAAATATATCACAACATTGTAAGTTTTAGCGGATTGTATGATTTTATGGATATTCAAATCAAATATTTTTCGAGTGGCATGTTTGCCCGCTTGGCTTATTCGCTGGTGGCTCATATCGATGCTGATATTTATTTGTTTGATGAAGTGCTGGCTGTAGGCGATATGGAATTCCGCACAAAAGCCCTTAATAAAATAAAAGCTTTGGCTCAGCTTAATAAAAGTGTTGTAATTGTATCGCACAATATTAATGAAATTGCAGAAATCTGTGATAATATAATGGTTTTAAATAAAGGACAGATAGTTAATATGGGAAGTTTCGACAAGGTTTCAAAAGAGGTTATCGATACGATGTTTTTACAACATAAGGAACATGCGTATATCCATAAATTAGAATGGAAAATGACAGATGAAGCCCCTGGCAATGATATCTTAAAAATTACAGAGGTTCAGATTCACGGAAAAAACAAAACTACAGAAGATATTATATATCAAGAGGATGCTATAGAGCTTGAAATTCATGGTTATTTATATAAAAACTCCCATCCAATAAAAATAACATATACCATCAACGATGTGAAAGGATATCCTTTAACAACATCTGCATACCTCATCCCTGATAAACTGATGAAAGATGAACAGCCCTTTACAGTATTGTCAGTAATACCACCAGGTTTTTTAAACCCCATGTCCTTTAGTATAGATATTTATGTGATGCAGCTAGAAAACAATACTGAAAAACTCGTATGTGTCATCCCTAAAAATTTATTTTTTAAAGTATCGGATAATATATCAAGCAAAAAAAATGATTTTAAAAATATGGGAGCTATTCATTCCGATTTTGAATGGATCTTTTTGAGATAAATTTATTTATTCTATCTTCAATTATAAATATATTATCTTTTTTCAAGCTCATTTAGCTGTAGGTAGACAGGCAAAAAACTAAGTAAAAAAATCACTGTTAAGAAAATTTTACTATTACTTTTGTAAAAAACAAAACATCCTCTGTGTTAAAATCATTAAGATTATTTGAAGCATTTCTGATGAGTGGATTTTTCCTTATTGCCGAAGTCTTTGCCGTATCCGAATTGACAGGTGATATCTGGGTAAAAAGTATTATTAATTTCGTTTTTGTTTATTTTTTAATTTTATCCATATATGCTTTTAATGCGTTTGGTGGAAAAAAATATGATGTGCAGAATGAACGCTTATCGCATCTGAACAATTCGAGCTCTCATCATTTTTTAATATTTTTCCTTTTCTTCCTTCTATTGTCTTTTGCCTTGATGTTTTATATCAATTCAGAACTTTTTATTTATTTTGTACTGATTGAAGCTCTTTGGATTACTTATTCATTACCTGTTTTCGGTCTTAAAAACTATCCTTTCTCCGGTACACTGATTCATTTTATTAACCAGATTTTGCATTTTAATATGATTTATACCGTATTTGCACCTGTCAGTATCTATTCTTTACTGGTTTCAATTTATTTTGCCTTACTTTTTGCAGCAGGTCATCTGCATCACGAAGTTATTGATTATGAGGCAGATATTAAATCAGGTATTAAAACTGCAGCAGTAAAATATGGTATTCAACCTATTAGTTTCATTTCAATATTTGTTTTTTTTCTAACCGCTTTATTTATTTTATGTCTGCATTTATACCGTATAATTCCATTTTATGTGATGTTTCCCTTAATAATTGCTTTTATTCTTCAGTTTTTTG
>CAZVOS010000133.1:0-7202 GCA_964628845.1 uncultured Bacteroidales bacterium
TATATTAAAATTATATAATAATTTAAAATAATAAAATCCATAACTTTGTTTTTAAAATATTAAACTGCTTAATGTCCAATCCAGCCCTCATCCTTTTTTATCCCGCAACCGTTCCCGAAAATCATCCCCGCTTTTCGATGCCTTACGCCCTATTATATCTCGAAAGGATGTTAAGAGATATGGATATACAGGTGCTTATCATTGACGAAGATATTACACCCGATTACAACTCTACTATAGAAGCAATTTCCAACAATCTCCTCTTTGTTGGAGTAAGTTGTATGACAGGTCAGCAACTTAAAGGGGGCATACATTTTTCAAAATATATAAGAACACGTTTTCCTGAGGTTAAAATCATTTGGGGTGGCTGGCATGCTTCGGTACTTACAGAACAGACTCTAAATGAAGATTATATTGATTACATCATTCACGGACAAGGCGAATGGGCTTTTAAAGAACTCATCGAAAACCTCTTGTCAAATACTGATGTGAATCAAATTAAAGGTGTGGCATATAAAGCAAATAACAAGATATTTATTAACCCCCGCGACACATTCAAAAGCACTGAAGATTTACCCCCTGTGAATTACGATTTACTCGACCTAAATAAATATGTGGTGGCTGATACACTTGTTTATTTTGCCAGTCATGGCTGCGTTTACGCATGTGGTTTTTGTGCCATGAGTACCATGTACAAAAAGAAATGGTTTCCTAAATCTGTTCAGAATATAATTTCCGAATTAAAATACCTGCAAGCTAAAACCCATTTTAAGTACATTAATTTTCAGGATGATAATTTTTTTGTGAGTCGCCCTTTTACACTGTCATTGTGCAATGCCATTATTGGAAGTGGGTTGCAATTCGATTTTATCACTTCAGCACATGCACGAAACATCCTAATGTATTCTGATGAAGAGCTTTCGTTAATGTATAAAGCGGGTTTGCGAAAAGTGTATATAGGTGCTGAATCGGGTTCACAGAAAGTCCTCGACCTTATCAACAAAAAAGAAACTGTAGAAGATAATTTTGACGTGCTTAAAAAACTTAAAAAACATCAGATAAGCACTGTTTTCTCTACTATGGTGGCTTTGCCTCTTGAACCGAAAAATGATTTAAAAATGACATTAAATATGCTGCGACAAGGCAAACTCATTGATGAGAAACTTGAAGCCCTTATTTTTTATTACACCCCTTTCCCCGAAACACCCATGTACGATATGGCTCTTAATCATGGATTTAAACCTCCTGAAAATCTTGAAGAGTGGAGCACATACACCATGTTTAATACAGAAATTTGCTGGCATAAAAAATATTTCAGAAAAAAACTGGAATACTTCTACAATTACTATTTCCCATTTTACAATAAAGAAATTATACAAATATCACCATCCGAATTAAAAAAGACAACATCTTTTTTTTTGAAATTATTCTGGAAATTGAACCGTTGGCGGTTCCGGTATAATTATTTTTTGTTCCCTTTTGAAGCCAAGCTCATGCTCTACATGGTAAAACAGTATAACAAAAAATACAAACAACGTTTTTGTTTCAGCGCTACATGGAGTTTCTTTGAGAACAGGTATTTTTAATATAGAAATTTATTTAAAAATTTTTATTAGAATTTTTTTACTATGTTTTTTCTTTTATTTAATTTTGTTATGCTCTAGCATTAAATTACACATTATTTATCAATATTAATTGTTATGAAAAGTATTATAAAATTCATTCTTTCATGTATACTGTTATTTTTTTTTCATCAGTTGTTTTCTCAATCCTTTAATTCATTCGACCTTAATCCCGGAAGCGGTGCCAGCAATCCCTACAGGCTTACCGTTGCCAATGGTAAATTGCTGATGGCAGCCCGCGAAACCACTTTCGGCGATTTTCACCTCTTTGTTACAGACGGGACAGTGTCCGGCACTTCAAAAATTTCGGATGTCATACCCATGGACAGGCAATTTTATGTTTACAACAATGAATTGTATTTTTCAGGAAACGAATCCGTTTCTGGTACGGAGTTGTGGCGCAGCAACGGCACTGCGTTGGGAACTGGCATGGTTAAAGAAATAGCAGCAGGAAATGTTTCCGGTTTGCCATTTACAGATTTTACATTAAACAACGGCCTGCTCTGCTTCTTTGGTTACGATGGCATTGATAAGGGCTTATGGCGCAGCGACGGTACAGAGTCCGGTACAGTAATGATTAAATATGTGCAAACATACCCTTACCTGATTTCAAACAGCAACAAAATTTATTTCAACGGATACGATACCGCATACGACGATGAACTCTGGATAAGCGACGGCACAAGCGGTGGCACATATATGCTTAAGGATATCAACCCAAACAACAATTCATCCAATGTCAGATATTTCTGCGCCTTTAACGGGAAGGTTTATTTCAGTGCTTCAGATGGTATACATCAGGAACAACTCTGGGTGACTGATGGCACCGTCAACGGCACCCAAATGGTCCTTGACCTCACCCCCGGGAACCCGGGTACAATGGGCGCTCAGCCCGATTTACTTACTGTTTACAACGGACATCTGTATTTCAGAGCTACCGACAGAACAAACGGTTTTCAGGTGTGGAAGTCCGATGGCACAGTCTTGGGCACTCAGATGCTCAAAACAATAAATAGTCCCGCAGGATGCGACCCATCGAACTTTTTTGTATGCAACGATAAGCTCTTCTTTGTGGCCGACAGCGGCTCCCAGGGCAAGGAACTCTGGTTCAGCGATGGCAGCACCGCAGGCACAAGCATTGTTAAAGATATCGCTCCCGGACCTAACACAGGCAGCAATCCCCGCCTGCTCACCACATACCACAATAAACTGTATTTTGTAGCCAACGACGGTAACACTGGGGACCAATTGTGGGTAAGCGATGGAACAGAAACAGGAACCTATGTTTTACAGCCCTCCATTTCAGGCATAGCACAAAACCTTACCAATTGTGTCGGTATGGTTGTTTATAACAACAAACTATATTTTAATGCTCATTATAACAACATAGGAGAAGAATTATGGTGCTTTGATGATACGCCATCTGGCACTGAAAATATAAGCATTCAGAATAAATCACTGACAACTTACCCAAACCCTGTTTCTGATATAATTAACATTGATATTAATACCTGTTCACAAAACAAATTTTTAATAGAAATATTTGATATTTTCGGACAAAGTCTGCTAACTTTTGAATCAAATCTTAAAAATATTACTTTGGATCTTAGTTTTTTTAGTAGTGGCTTATATGTATTAAAGGTAAGTGGTAATGACTATTCTGGTATGTGCAGATTTATTAAAACAAAATAATTATTAAATCAATTATTAGATAAATATTGTGTAATCATAATTTTGTTTTTTCTTTTGAAATATCCTCTATTACTTTTCCATCTTCAATTGTAATTATTCTTCTGGCTTTTTTCATCACTCGTGCATCATGAGTGGAAAAAATAAAAGTGATGTTTTCTTCTTTATTCAGTTTCTCCATTATGTCAAGTAGGTTTTCAGTTGATTTTGAATCGAGGTTAGCTGTTGGTTCATCAGCCAGAATAAATTTTGGTTTTGAAGCAAGTGCCCTAGCTACGGCAACCCTCTGTTGCTGTCCACCTGATAATTTATTGGGTCTTTTATCCTTTTTATCAATTAAACCAACAGCTTCAAGAAGCTCATTTGTTCTCTTCTCTCTTTCGATTTTTGATTTGCCTTGAAGTTGCATAATAAACTCAATATTTTCCTTAACGGTGTATACAGGAATCAGGTTATAGGACTGAAAAACAAAACCAATATTATTCAAACGGAATAATGTTTTCTTTCTTTCGTTTAATCCTGTAATGCTAACACCATTAATCAACACATCCCCTTCAGAAGGATTATCAAGTCCTCCAAGAATATTTAGTAAGGTGGTTTTACCTGAACCTGAAGGTCCAACAATGGCAGCAAACTCTCCTTCCTGAAAACTTATATCAATTCCATTTAGAGCATGAACAGGTAAAGTTTTCGCATCATACATTTTAGTAACTCCTGAGATTTCAATTATATTCATGGTTGGCTATTTTAGCGGTAAATAATTTATTCTTGTCTGGTAGCTTCAGCGGGTTTATATTTCATAGCTTTATATGCAGGGTATAATGCTGAAATAATTCCTGTAAGTATAACCATCAATGTGGTGAACAAAATCATTTGAAAATTAATAACAGGATATATTTCGGCAGAAAAACCGACACTTGAAAAAACATCTTTCCAAAAATAAAGATTCAGCCCTGCTTTTTCCAGATGTTTGCATACAATATAGCTTATCACAATTCCAAGCAATCCACCGCTTACAGACAAGTAAATGGTTTCGAACATTATCATTAGAAATATTTTTGCCTTACTCATCCCAACAGCCATCAGCATACCAAACTCTTTTACCCTTTCGAGTACCACCATTAACATGGTATTTATTATGCCGAAACAGAGTGCTGCCAAAATAATGAGAATAAATATTCCCATATATTGATCCATCATGCTTACAAGTGCACCTGCATCAGGGCTTATTTCCATCCAGTTCTGTACTTCAAGAGTTGGGAATTGTTTCTTTAGTTCCAGTTTTACATATTCTGAATTTTCATTTTCGTCAAGTAATACCGCAATTTCGTGAGCTTCAGTTCCTTTTAAACCTGTAATATCACAAAGGTCTTTGTATCTTACAAAAACATTTGCGTCATCAAATATGGAGTTGTCGGTTTCGTAAATACCGACAATACAGAAGCTCCCATTTATTAAATTTTTATTTACATCTCTAACTGTAATCGAAACATTCTCATTAATCTTGACTTTAAGTTTATGAGCTAATTTTTTTCCAATAACTATTTCATCCTTCTTGTTGTCTTTAAAATATGTTCCTTCAATAATTTTACTGTAAATATTGCTTACTCTTTTTTCTTCATTAGGTACTATTCCAATAATTTTCACACCTGTATTTGCTTCAGAGGAAGAAATCAATGTACTGATTATAATTCTTTTACAGACTGCAATGATGTGCCTGTTTGCATTTATTTTTTGCAGAATATTATCCGCATTATTCATTATCAATGAAAAATCGCAGTTCTCATTAAAATCAGTTTTATGAATTTGAATATGCGAAATTTCGGATTGGATAACTGATTTTACACGATATTCAACCATACCATTCATTAAAGCAGTCATAAAGACGGCAGCAAAAATACCTAAAATCAAAGCGATGATAACAGTAAGACTTCTTAGTTTATTCCGCCATATATTTTTCCACGATAAGAGATAAAGCATTGTATGATAGTTTTAAACAAAATTAATTTCTAAGGGCATTCATAACTTTTAGCTTACATATACTCCAAACCGGATAAATTCCAATAGCCAGATTAATAACAAAAATTATAAGTGCTTGATCGTAAAACACCGAAGGTGTCATTGAGAAAAACATAGCTGGCTCAAAACCCATCTGTAGCATCATTTCGCCAGCCTGTCCGACCAGTGGAATTGGGTTAAGCATAAAATAATATAGTATTGGGATACTTATAACAACGCTTGCAATAACACCAATTAAACCTATAAATATGATTTCCAGAATCATCGTCAAAATCAATTTGTACTTCTGCATTCCTACAGCAAGGATAACCCCATATTCTTTTTTTCTTTCGGCCACCATCATTACAACTGTTCCAAAAATCCCGAAAGCTATAATCATATATAAAACACCTTTTGTTATGACTCCCATCGCCCTATCACCATCAATTTGTTTCAGCAACATTTGATTCATTTCTTTCCAGTCCATCACTTCCAAATCGTTACCCATCGATTGTATAAGTTCAAACTTTGCAGATTCTACTTCATTATTGTTTTTCACCATAATAACTATAGAAGTTAAGCTGTTTGTGGCTGAAAATAGTTGTTGACAATTCACAATATCCATATAAACCACTGTCCTGTCTAATTCGGGTGAAGGATGTTTAATAATGCCTCTTATCAGATATTTGCCGCCTGCGTTAGCGCCTTGATAGTCTTGGCCTGTTAAAACAAGTGTATCGTTAATTTTAAGTTTTAAAAATTTAGCTAATCCGCTTCCAAGAATAATTCCATTATCATCATTTTTCAGATAATCACCTTGTTTCAACTTGCCCGAAATATTAGTTATTTTATCTTCTTTTTCGGGTTTAATACCTACAATCATAACACCTTTTGTAACATCATTGGATGTTGCAAGTGCTATAGCTTCAAATCGCGGCGTATATATAGTGATTGCTTCTACACTTTTTAGTTTCTCATCGATTTTATTATCAAAAACGAAGGAGTTTCCGACTATCTTTTCATCCCAATATCCTTTTTTATGTATCTGTAAATATCCCGAATATGAATTAACGATTGATTTGATATACTGGGCATACGACCCTTCTTGCATGGAACTCATGAATGCTGATAAAAAAACTCCAAAAAATATGGATGCCGTTGTAATTACAGTTCTTCGTTTATTTCGCCAAATATTTCTCCAAGCCAGTTTAACATAAATTTTCATAAACATTTAATTTTGTTAGCAACAGTAATTTCAACTTTAAAAATTGAGAATATAAAAAGAAATAAAAGATTTTATTTCTTTCTCATGAATTTCTGCAAAGAAATCACCTCAAACATGGTATAAATCAAATACGAAACCAAAAAAACAACCGTAAATGTTTTGGCATCTTCTTTAAAATTTAAAATGTAGGTAATAATTATACTGCAATATAAGATTAGTTTCACCAGTGTTGAGCCCATAAAATAACTGATAAACATTTTAGCTTTTTTCTCGGCTGTTTTAAGAATAAAATAATGAACAATTAAACTGAAAACAAAAAAGAATAGAATGATAAAAAAATGCCTGTTATTAAGCTTTAGTACTGGTAGAAACTTCATTGCTGAAAATAAAATCAGCAATAAAAGTATGGAAAGATAAAGATTGTTTTTTAAGAATTTTATAAAATGTGCATTCATAGGTAGTTTATTTTTTTATAAAATCTTTAATTGAAATATATATGACAATGGCTATAGCAATTAAAGAGAACAATAATGTAAAAAGTGGGAATTTAAAACTTGTAAGCATATCCAGCTTATACCCTCCGAAAACACCTAATAAAAAAACAGCCATTATCTGAAAAGCCAGGTTTGAGTACTTAATGTAATTATTGTACGGATTCTTTTGTTTTT
>CAZVOS010000134.1:0-7201 GCA_964628845.1 uncultured Bacteroidales bacterium
GCAACAGATGATGTATTAATTGGCATATATCCTGCTCCTGTTGTTGCGTTTACAGCTAATATTTTTAATGGATGTGCTCCATTATTGGTTCAATTTACTGATAATTCAACACCTGCGATTAGTAACTGGCTTTGGAATTTTGGCAATCAATATTCTGCTAATAACACTTCAACACTTCAAAACCCATCACATCTTTACACAAATTCTGATTTGTATTCAATATCTCTTTCTGTTGTTACAACTGATGGCTGTACCGGATTTTTCAACATCAACAATATGATAGAAGTTTACCCTAATCCTGTTGCATCATTTACTGCAAACCCTCCCATTGGAAGTATTGAGAACCCTAATATTTCTTTTCTTGACGCCTCTCTGTTAGCAACATCATGGACATGGAATTTCGGCGACCCTGGCTCTGGAAACCAAAACCATGCAACAATTCCCAATCCTACACATACCTATACTGAAGAAGGTTCATTTATTGTATCTCTTTTAGTACAATCAACGCATGGCTGTTTTGATACTATCTCAAGCGATATTATCATTAAACCGGATTTTACATTTTATATACCGAATGCTTTTACGCCTGATGAAGACGGTTTTAATGACTCTTTTCAAGGATATGGCACCCATATATCATCCTATGAAATGTTTATCTTTAACAGATGGGGTGATTTATTATATAAAACTGACGATTATAATAAACCTTGGAATGGAAGAAACCCTTATACAAATCATACTTATATGAATGATGTATATATTTACAGAATCATTGTTACAGACTTCTCAGAAAAAAAACATTATTATATTGGTCATGTAACTTTGATGGATTAAAACTATTTTATACCGACTGGAAAAACAAATTAGTCCAAACTTCGCTTCCCTCGTTTGTACTAAATGTTTTAACCGTCGGTATTTTCAAAACAGATATTGTAGTACGTCCTTTGGACTAGCTACAATATCATTTTGGTATAAAAACTAATTAACCTAAATTTCACTAGGTTTTTATACACTACAAAATAAATCATTGAATCTAAGTGTTTAAAAAACAAGACATTTACCAGTAATGTATATATTTGTACACTACTTTATACTTTTTATATTTTGACTCCGAAGGAGTCGAATGTGAATAAAATATAAGCAGCATAAATGAGACCCTGAATGGGTCTAATAATCAAAGCTTCTATAATAAATATTTTTCATTAAACTCTATACCATGTTCTTTCAGAAGATTGATGTATTCTTCACGAAATGATATTATTCTATGATGATTTTGTTGATTCTTGACATATTCAATAAGAATATCTTTATCTTTAAAAGCATAGGTAAAACCTCCATATCCATCCTGCCATCCATTAAAATAATCAAAAAGTTTTTCACGCTTAATAAAATCGTCTGTAGCCAACTTAATATCTTTTACCAAATTAGCTAAAGCTATTGTGGGATGTAGGTGTGTTACAATATGAATATGGTCTTCAATACCGTTTATTCTGTATAAGTGACATTTTTGTTTTTCAATGATACCGCTTATATAACGGAATAGTTTTTCTCTTCCATTTTCCTTAAGAACCCGCTCCCTGTTTCTAGTGCCAAAAACTATTTGATAAAGAATTTGTGTGTAAGTGCTCATAAATAAATTTTATTCAACCCACACAAGGTGGGTTGTGTTTGTACTAAATTAATTTTTTATTCAAATTCAACCACTTTCGTGGTTGGTTGGAAACAAAAATAAAACAAAAACTCATTAATAAATTTTTTGTAGTGTATAAAAAAGGGGGGTTAAACTTAAGAATTAAAATATTTCGCATACTCATAAAATTATCAACCTGTCGTATAGCAGCAGATTGAAGTTCTTTATGGATATGTTCAATATGGTTTACTAATTGATCGAAATTCATGTTTTTATAATTAATTATTTTCTTACCTACATTATCGTATTTTGCTTTTCTTAAAATCTATAGAATTACAGAAGTCCTTTTTTTGTAACATAATAAATCAAGCTGTTCATGTTCTTATCGTCTCCTTCGTGCATTCTGAAACGGTCTAACATTTTTTTTCGGCGTTCTTCAATAGTAAAAGTAGAGCGGCATAATTTATCTGCAATTTGTTCGGTATTTAAACCGTTTACCATGTGAAGTAAGACCTCTCTTTCGAGTTTAGTCGGTTCAAACTTATCACTTTCGTTTCGGAATTTTATAAGAAGCTCTCTTATGGCAGGACTATAAGCTTTACCACCTAATACCACATCTTTAATGGCATTAATATATTCATTTTTAGTGGCATCTTTTGTAAGATAGCCAACGGCACCCATTTTCAGGAATCTTTTTATTAAAGAAGCTTCTTTGTAATTTGTAATCACGATTATTTTAATATCGGGGAAATGTTCTTCAACATAGGCACACACGTCAAGACCGTCCATTTCGGGCATGCTGTAATCAAGCAACAGTACGTCTGCTTTTATTTTAAGTAATGCTTCAATAGCTTGCTTGCCATTATTGGCTTCGCCTACAACAGAAATATCCTTGTCATCGCTCAGATATGTTTTAATAGCATCAATAATTGCTGGATGGTCATCGGTTATAAATACATTTATCATTTTTCGATTGGTTAATGAATAAATATTAATCAAAAGGTATTTCTATTTGTATGTCGGTGTCTTTATTTATTTTGGATAAGATGTTTATTGTACCATTTAATAAGCTTACCCGAGTTTTAATGTTTTCAAGACCAAGACTGTTTTTATTTTCATTTGTATTGCTACTAAAGCCTATGCCATTATCTTTTATCAGTATAAAAAGTGTATTTTCTATTTGTTTCATTTTAAAAATCACTTCTGTGGCTTTAGAGTGTTTAATAATGTTATTAAATAATTCCTGGATTATCCTGTATATAGTGGCAGTTTGGGACTCGCTCAGGGGAAGTGTTATCTCAGGGGCAATTTCTTTTTTTAATTGAAACAACTTAATGTCGTAGAATTTTTCGCAGAGGTTATGTACGGCAGCCAAAAAGCCAAACTTTACCAACATAATAGAGTTCAGATTATGTGAGATAAGGCGAATAGTTTCGTTAGTTTCATTAATAGAATTAATAATTTTATCAAAATTGCCATTACAGTTATCATTATTTTTTAATATTTCAAGATTCATTTTAATGGCAGATAATTCGGAACATACGCCATCGTGCAATTCCTGACCTATTCTTTGCCGTTCTTTTTCTTCGCCTTCGAGCAGGGAATCTCTTAATTTTATCCTATTCTTATTATCTGAATTTTTCTTTAATATTATTAGAATTATAATGCTTAAAGCAATAGTTAAAATGATACCCACAATGAGTATCAGGATGATTTTTTTTTGAGATTCAGCTTTTTCGTTTATCAATTTTTTATTGAAATTTTGAATTGTCTCTACAGCAGTTGAATCTTGAAAAAACGTGCTGTTTTCTCCCATATTGAAATAAATACATATATTCTCAAATAAAGTTGAATTATTGATTTTATTAAAATTTTTCTTAGCTGCAAAGTAATATCTTATTGCTTCATCATAAAACCCCTTATTTTCAGATACCTTACACATGACCAAATTAGAAATTCCAATTTCAGTTATTATTTGATTTACTTGTTTTATAGAATCTGTTTCAGCCAACAAACTATCAAGAATTTCTTTTAACTTTTTGCTTGTATCAGATGCTTTTTCATTATCTTTTTTACAAATTAATTCTATATAACTGATTTTATTTAAAATTTTGGCAAAACTAAGTCTGTAATAAAATTCTTCTGTTTTACCATTATGTAAATAAAATGTTGAATCAATTAGTCGGTTTAATGTATTTAAAACAGAATCGGGATTATGAAAAGCATTTTTTTTATTTTGTTCTAAAAATTCATAAAAGGATGTTTCATAATTAGTTACGGCTTCATTATTTTGTTTTGACATAACAGGAGAACGCCCATAAATATAGACAGAAAACAATAAATAAAGGAATATTGTAATACTTTTCATGTGTAAATAATTTGTTTTTTATAGGTCACATGGAATGCCCAATTTTCATTACGGTTTGTGTTAATTTTTATCATGGGCATTTCATCAGTGCTAAATTACTTAATATTTTTATAAAATATTTAAAACAGAAATGAGTAATACATAATTCTTTCGCATCAAATTTTTTAAAACGTCAAATATCTGACACAATACAATTTTTTGAATATAGAATTTATTGATTTTTCTTTTTCCATACTGCAACAATGCCATAAATTACAATACCCATTAAAGCGAATTTTAGAAAAATTCTGCCAAAAAAATATGGCATAGGAACACCCATAATGAAAAAGATAACTAATAATAGAAAGACTGTGATAATGATTTTTGCTGTTGTTTTCATGTTTATTTTATTTAATTGTTTTAATTAGATGTCCAGATAAAAAAGTACCCTCCAGTTTCAGGATAAATCAATTCAATATTTGCAATGCCATTTTCGTTGTACATTCTCCAACTTGTTGAAGATTTTATAACATATTGATTGTTATATGTTTCTACAAAAATATTTAATGCCCCTTGGTTATCGGGTATAATTATAGTCATTGTGCATATTTTTTCTGAGTTAAAGTAATAAACAACAGTAGCACGAGCAGTTTCAATAGATATATAGTAATCATTGTCTTTATCGTAGCCAGTTTTTAATTTATATTTACTTTCCTTAAATTCCGACTTAATTTCTGACGCAGTTGAACCAACACGTGCTTGTCCGAAAACAATTACACAAATTATAGTCATTACTATTGTTAAGATTAAATTTTTCATATTTTATATTCTTAATTGATGTTTATTTTTTTTAAATGTTTGATAGAATATTTTTTCAAAAAGTAGTTATCTTTTAAAATTTGAATAAAATTATTTAAACGCAGAAAAATCCACCGATCCTTCCATATAACCTTTGTAAACTAAAACATCCAAGTTTTCCGGAATAATTTCTAAAATGAAGGCAATACCCTGTGGTTTATATATTTTTACCATTTCTACATTTGCTGTTCCTTTTTTAGTGTTGTAATCATTTATGTAACGCCACTTAAAGTTAAATAAATCAGCTTTGTAAGTTTCATAGGTTTCATTGTATGAAGTCGTTTTTGAAGAGTACAAAGGTCCGAAGCTTTGGCTTTCATTTTTTGGCCAGACATTAGCCATATATAAAATACCATCATTATCGCTGGTATAAAAGGCAATAAAAGCACCTTGATTTAAAATAGTTGGTGTAATATCGGTGCCATTTTTAGAAGCATCTGTGATAATGAATTTAGCAATAGTTGTCTGTTGAGCTTTTGCTGAACAATAAATAATACTTGTAAGTATTAGAATTAAAGATATTTTTGAAATTGTTTTCATGATTTTTTATTTACTGTTTTTCACCTTATCTTTTTGGTACATACGTTTTATTTCCATTATTGTTGATGTAATATTGCCCACCTCTTGAACCAGTATAAATTGTTTTTCCTTGGCCATAATTTGTTGCAGCAGGGCTATAATCTTTTGGCACATAACCTTTAGAACCCGTATTATAATTTGTGTTCGGTGTTGTGCTGTAATTATCCCAGTTCGTTTTGTTCGGTGCCGTTTTATAATAACTTTGTACGTAAGTGCCATTTGACTTTGTGTAAGAATTTACCTTTACAGTTTTTGAATTTACTTGACTAAAAACTGTTGCTGTGAAAGCAAGCAAAGCTGCGATTAGAAGTATTTTTTTCATGTAGATTTTCTCCTTTTTTTTTTAATTTATAAATTTATTTTTAAAGTTATCTGGGAAATATAATTTGGGATGGTGAAATATTTTGAAAACCATTTGTAGTTTCATAAATATTATATCCCCCAAAGCTATTTGTAGTTGAAATTGTTGAAGGATTTATATTTTGAAACCCATTTGTTGTACCATAGGCATTATAGCCACTATAAGAGTTAGGGATAGAAATTGAAGAAGGACTGATATTCTGAAACCCATAAGTTGTTTCATAAGAATTATAACCGCCATAATTATTAGGACTTATAACAGCAGAAGGTGATATATTCTGGAAACCATAAGTTGTTCCGTAAACATTATAGCCACCTGAACTGTTTGGAGATATAACAGCAGATGGAGATATGTTCTGATAACCGTAAGTTGTTTCATAAACATTATATCCACCGGTGCTATTTGGCGAAAAGATTGTTGTTGGGGTTAAATCTTGAAACCCATTAGTTGTACCATAAGAGCTCCATGTTGTTTGGGCATTTACACTTATTGAAAGTGAAATTAAAGCTAACATAAGTAAATTTTTTAAAGTTTTCATAATTTGGTTCTCCTTTTTTTTGATTAATAATTTTTAAATTAGATTTTGATAATTGTTTAAAGCAAAATTATGCTAATGAGGGGGGGTGATACAATACTACAAATTGGAGAAATTCAATATAGATAACCCCTGAAAATGGGGGTAAAATATATGGCATTAATTTATATTTATACCTAATTAACACCTTTCTACTTAGTTTTCCTTCTTTTGCCAAATCAGCAATTTGAGTTTTGCAAATTTGCACGCCTATATACCGACTCGCTATCAATAGCTTAATATAATTCAATTATTCGACTTTTTAAGTATGAACAAGCCATTATTATATTAAGATTGATAGTCGGTCGGCATTATCCAAATCCGCTAACAATCTAAAACAGTTAAAGTATCTAAGCTTAAGTCGTAATCTTGTTAGCGTTTTGGAATTAATATGTGTGCAAACGTGGAATGTAAAGAAAACAAATGTATAAAAGTGAAATTTTGGGGGTTTAGGTATGAAGCAAAAAAGTGAAAAATTGTGATTGACATATTTGGGTATATAAAAAAGAGAAAAACACGGCATTTTCGTTTTGTTTAAGGATGGGCTTGCTGAAGGTGATTTCTTTTGATTTGTTTTCTTCGAGAATCTTACGTGTTGAAAGCACTTTATCAAGTCGTGTCAGTTCGGGATTGGCAGCAGGCAGGGGTTTGTAATGTTTGCAGCTTTCATCGGCAAGTTGTTGGAGGTCGGACAATGGTAAGCCCAGTTTGAAATAATCAGATATGTCCTTGCCATTTTCCATGGGGGGCAAAACAATACGCTGGAGGTTCCATGCTTTGGCAATTTTTTCGCTCTGGGTGGTGCCTGTTTCATCGTTATCGTAAAGAATAACAATAAAAAAGGTCTTTTTT
>CAZVOS010000135.1:0-7191 GCA_964628845.1 uncultured Bacteroidales bacterium
ACACTGCCTGGTACAGTTACGACATTCTGACTGACAAATAAAGCGTTAATAATTTCCAGCTCTGTAGGGCTGTCCGAAAAACTTAGCGGACTTGTTTGTCCAATATTTCCGATAACATCAAATTTAAGGGAAAAGATTACCGCAGAGTCAGGTAAATTCTGTCCTATGAGTTGTGTTTCGTACCAAGAAAAGGTAAATATTCCATTAGCCGTTTGGGTGGTGCCAAAATTATTAAAATTCATCCCAGGTAGACCAAAGTCCTGAACTGATGAATAGGACAGAATAAGTGGGTTGAACTCAATTGTTCCCTGAAGGGAAATGATATTCTGAAAATCCTTAACCTTTACGGGTACGGTGAGCTGTGAGCCCTGGCTTGCCTGGTGGTGGTTAATGATTAAACTGACATCGGCTAACACACCTTTTACTAAAAAGAGTAACAGTATGGTGCTTAAGATGATATGTGTTTTTTTCATTTAAATAATTTTAACTTTCATATTAATTTCAAATATCCATGAGCCACTTATTTCAATAATACTGCTTTAATGACTTTATTGAAATTCTTTTTTCTGAAATTAATATAGTAGGTGCCGTTGCTGAGAGCTTGTCCGTTGTTGTTTGTGCCATCCCAGATGATTTTATGTATGCCCTTGCTGAAATTTCCTGAATAATCCTTGACTTTTTCGCCAAGCATATTCAATACTTCAATGTTCATGTATTCTTCGGTATTTATTTCAAAGGAAATATAGGTTTGATTCGAAAAAGGATTGGGATTCAGCCCCACGTCAAAAGTATTTTCAGTGCTGTTTGGGTTAGTAGTCAGGTTATCAACCATAACCAAGCCATCAACAAGCTGTATATTCAGTTCTTCCAATAGCTCGTTATAAGCTTCAGTGGCGGTTATACCCGAAGATATTGTAAGAGGAGATGAAGTACCGCTAGTGCCTATAACTTCAAATGTGATATTGAATATAACACTGCCATCGGCTAAACTTAATCCATTAAGGTTTTCGGTACTCCATAGGGCAGTAAGTTTTCCATTCTGTATTTGCAATGTGCCGTAACTCATATCGAGTAGCTGGTTTTGGGGAGCTATTAAATTCAATATTGATGCATCCCATTCGAGAGTAAACTGAAAGCCGCTGATATTGTTGAAATCCTTAACTATAACAGGTATAGAGATGGTTTGTCCTGTGACCGCATTCTGCTGGGGCAGAATAAATTTGATGTTGTTTGAACTTACTGCCTTGGCTATATTGGGATTCCAACTGTTGTTCACGTCACCGAGTTTGACACCTATAAAATGCTGGTCAACAGCATTGGTAGCACTGCTGTACGAACGCGACTGCTCGAAGGGGAAAGGATTCATGGGGTCGTTACCAGTATAGTCAGAATTGACGAATTTCCACAGCTCGTTACCCGGATATTGGGTGATGTTTTGCAGAATCAATGCACGTGTTAGGATAATATCCATATTGCTAACATTTTGCGAAGCATCCACATCGGCAGCAATGATTTTGTAGGGTGAGTTGAGGGGTTGCAGGTTGAGGATGTGCCTTTGCATCAGCACAATATCAAGTGTAGAGATGCCGTTGGTAATGGCTATATCATTGTTTTTAGAGGGTGTAATAACATAGCTTTGGCTTTGCAGCACATCGAACTGATATGCTCCTGAAGTACCAGTGATTACTGAATCAGTTGAAGTGCCAGTTAGATTAACTTTTACACCATTGATAAATTGACCTGTTTCAGTAAGTATATTTCCCGAAATCTGAACATTGGCAGGATTGGTAGTCACAGTAACAAGAGTACTTCCTGAAGTGCTGTTACAGCCATTCACTGTGGCAACAACATGATATTGACCATTGAGTGCGGTGGTGGCATTGGGGAGCATCGGATTTTGTATGGAAGCTGCATAACCGTTAGGTCCTGTCCAAGCATAGGAAGCATTGGGTATGGTGCTGGCATACAGTTCTACCGTGCCATTTAATGCCACAGGGGAGTTGCTTGAAGCTACAGGGGCCTGAGGGATGGGATTGGATGATACGTTAATGGTGTTGGAGGTAGCCACACAACTGCCATTGGTAACCACCACATAATAAGCTCCTGATGAGCTTACTGTAATACTCTGTGTGGTCTGTCCTCCCGGGTACCAAACATTGCCAGTGGCACTGCTTGAAGTGAGTTGAACAGAACCCCCTGCACAGAAGCTTGTAGGTCCGTTTGCAGTAATGCTTGCCGTTACTGATTGATTAATTGTAAACACGGCATTACTTACATCCACAACATAGGGATTGGAGTAATCTTTAATACGTATTAGACATTGGCTTGAGCTGATATTGGGAACCGACCATGCATAAATACCGCTGGTATTATTCAGGTTAGTAACTATGGTTTGCCATGTGGTGCCATTGTTTCCTGAGTATTCCAGTGTATAAATATTAGAAGTGTTAGTGGCAGTCCAGTTGATGTTATAGGTGTCGCATCCTGACAGTACTTCGCCTCCGTTTGGTGTTACTACAGTAATTTGTGGGGCAGGCATACCGATGGCGAAAGTGTAATCGCTCTGGTCTTTCTTGCAGTTGTTGATGTTGTCAGTAATTCTTATAAGGCAGTTCGTTGAGGTTACGGCTGGTACTGTCCATGTGTAGGTATTGCTTGTTATGTACTGGTAGAACACAATGTTGGTCCATGAAGTGCCTCCGTTAATGGAGTATTCAATATTATAGTAATTGGATGCGCCGTCGGCTGTCCATGTAATATTGTGTGTACTTCCCTGAGCAAGACTTTCACCACCATTAGGTGAGGTAACAATGATGCAGGGTTTGATAGTAAACACAGCATCACTCATATCTGTTTTAAGACTGTTGCCGTTGTCAGTAACCTTTACTTTACACTGAGTTGTAGGTATGTTTGGCATGCTCCAGTCGTATGAATGGTTATACCCTGATGAAGAATAACTGCTTGTTATTGTTGACCATGTAGTGCCACCATTTATTGAATATTCTATCTTGAAACTGCTCGATGTGCCACCCGATGTCCATTGGATACTTGTTTGTGTACAAACCCTCCATTCTTCGAACATATTATTACCATTAGGGGTTGTTATTGTTAAAGCAGGAGCAATAGTAAAGACAGCGTCACTGATGTCAAAAACAGCAGGATTGTTATACTCATTTATTTTAACAAGGCATTTGTTGGAATAAGTGGCAGGTATCTGCCATGAATAAGAGCCGGTATTATTAGTAGCCGAAGCAATGGTTTGCCAGGTAGCGCCGCTGTCTACCGAATAGCTTAATGTTACATAGGTGCCATTGAAATATTGGTTCGTCCATGTAATGCTGTAAGAGGAGGCATAATACCATGTTTGTCCTCCATTGGGGGCTGTAAGCAGTGGTGTGCCGGGTGTTATAGTAAAGCTTGCATCGCTGATGTCTTCGATGCAGGTATTATTATAATCAACAACTTTAATTAAACAACTGCTTGAAGGATTGTTTGGAATAGTCCATGATTGTGAAAAAGAATATGTGCTTGAGGTAATTGTAGTCCAGTTATTGCCGTTGTTGGTCGAGTAATATACAGCGAATCTTGTAGATGTAGGTGCAGCCACCCAGCTTATTGTTTGAGATGAACCCGCCTGCCATTGCTCACCGCCATTGGGTGTTGTAATGATGATGTCCGTATTGGGAATAATAGTGAAAACGGCATTACTTGTATCATATACACTCAGATTGTTATTATCCGCTACTTTTATTAAATAGTTTGTTGATGGATTTACTGCTGTCATATTCCATGTGTAGGAGGTTGATGTTGTTGTACCCATACTTGTCCAGCTATTGCCATTGTTAACGGAATAGTACATGCGGTATGTTCCCGAATTTCCTGCACCACTCCATGTGATAGTATGAGAATAACATTGTGTAAATGTTTCACCTCCATTTGGGGATGTTATATTAATCCATGGCAGTGCTATAGTAAAGTTCACATTGCTTTGGTCATTTACAGATGGATTTCCGTATTCACTGATTCTTACCCTGCATTCATTTGAAGGTGTATTGGGTGTAACCCATGCATAAGTACCTGTATTATTTGTAATGGCGGCAATGGTATCCCATGTAATGCCATCGTCATAAGTGTATTCTATGGTAACGAAGCTTGAAGTGAGGTACTGGCTTGTCCAAGTGATGTTGCTGCTGTTGCCTACATAACGTATAATGGCAGTATTAGGAGAAGTAACTGTTATATAAGGTGTAGGGGGTGCAATGGTAAACACGGTATTGCTTATATCCTGAATACAGGTGTTGGTGTAATCGCGCACCCTAACGAGTGCCTGTGTGGATGGGTTGTTAGGGATAGTCCAGCTTTGTGTTGTTGAATAGGTAGATGAGTTGATGACATTCCAGCTTGTGCCTGCATCGTAAGAGTAATAAACGTCCCAGTGTGTAGAGGTGGGTTCACTTACCCATGTTATGTTTTGGTTGGTGCCTACTTCCCAGTTTTCGCCACCATTAGGAACTGTTATGACAATATCCACATTTTTCTGAATGGTAAAAACGGCATTGCTGCTGTCGTTGGTAGTGAGGTTGTTGTTGTCGGCAACTTTGATGAGTGCTTGTGTGGAAGGGTTATCCACAACCTGCGACCATGTATATGAAGTGGCGGTGGTAGTGGTGAGCGATGTCCATGAAGCCCCATTATTCATTGAGTAATATATGCGGTAAGTACCTGAACAACCTCCTGCGGTCCATGTAATAGTTTTAGAAGAACAGCCCTTCCATGTTTCGCCCCCATTAGGAGAGGTTACGGCAATCCATGGTAATGCGATGGTAAAGTTTACATCGCTTTGGTCATTTACTGAAGGATTTCCATATTCACTTATTCTTACCCTGCATTCATTGGAAGGTGTATTGGGCGTAATCCAAGCGTAAGTACCTGTATTATTGGTAATGGCAGCAATAGTATCCCAAGTGATACCATCATCGTAGGTATATTCAATGGTAACAAAGCTTGAGGTGAGGTACTGGCTTGTCCAAGTGATATTATTGCTGACACCAACATAGCGAATGATAGCAGTGTTAGGAGAAGTAACAGTAATATAAGGAGTAGGGGGTGCAATAGTGAATACGGCATTACTTACATCCTGTATGCAGGTGTTGTTATAGTCGCGTACCCTCACTAGTGCTTGTGTGGATGGATTGTTGGGTATAGTCCAGCTTTGTGTGGTAGCGTAAGTAGAAGCGGTAATGGAACTCCAGTTAGTACCTGCATCTGTAGAGTAATAGACATCCCAGCGTGTGCTTGTAGGTTCACTTATCCATGTGATGTTCTGGCTGGTGCCTACTTCCCAGTTTTCACCGCCATTGGGCACAGTGATGACAATGTCCATATTTTTTTGAATGGTAAACACGGCATTGCTGCTGTCCTTGGTAGAGAGATTGTTGTTGTCGGCAACTTTTATGAGGGCTTGAGTAGAAGGGTTATCTAAAACCTGAGTCCATGTGTATGAGGTAGAAGTGGTAGTACTGATAGACGTCCAAGAAGCACCATTGTTGAGGGAGTAATAAATGCGGTAAGTGCCCGAGCAGCCTCCAGCAACCCAAGTAATGTTTTTAGAGGAGCAACCTTTCCATGTTTCACCGCCATTGGGCGAAGTAATATTAATCCATGGGGTGGCAATAGAAAAGTTGACATCACTTTCGTCAAATAATGCAGGGTTGCCATATTCGCTGATACGTACTCGGCATAGATCTGACGGGGTGTTGGGGGTAATCCATGCATAAGTGCCATCATTCTCTGTTACATCGGCAACCACAAGCCATGTAATACCATCGTCGTAGGTGTATTCTATTTTAACAAAGGTGGAGGTTAAATATTGGCTTGTCCATGTGATATTGCCACTGTTGCCCACATATCTTATAATGGCAGTGTTTGGTGAAGTAACTGTAATGACAGGTGTGGGTGGTGTAATGGTAAATACAGCATCGCTGATATCAAAAATACATGAATTATAATAATCCACAACTTTAACAAGGCAGGTGTTTGATTCTATTGTTGGAGTCCAACTTACAGAAGTGCTGTAAGTAGATGAGGTAATGTTGTTCCAGTTGCTGCCATTGTCTGATGAGTAATATACTGCCCATCTGGTTGAATTAGGAGTCGCTACCCATGTGATGGTTTTGGATATGCCGGCCTCCCATGATTCACCACCATTGGGTGATGTGATGATGATGTCGGAGTTAGGGACTATAGTAAAGACGGTATTACTGGAGTCGCGGTATGCGCTGTTACTGACATCAGTAACTTTAACGAGGCATTGTGTGCTGCTTATACTAGGAACGGGATTCCAAATATATGAAGTGGATGTGGTTGAAGAAATAAGTGTAGTCCAGTTTAATCCATTATCAGTTGAATATTGCACACGAGAATTACCCGAAGTGCCTGCCTGACTCCATGTTATCGTTTTTGATGAACAACCCCCGTAATTTTCGCCACCATTTGGAGCGTTTACTGTAATCCATGGCGTTGCAATGGTAAAGGTAGTATTGCTCACATCATAGGTAGAGGGGTTACCCAAATCGGTTATTTTTACAAGGCATTGTGTAGAGGGTGTGTTGGGAACAAGCCATGAATAACTGCCTGTATTTGTGGTGTTGGCTACAATAGGCACCCAGCTTACGCCATTATCATAAGAATAATCAATCTTAAGGGCATTGGATGTTATATACTGGCTTGTCCATGTAATGCTGTAAGTGTTGCCCACATAACGAATGAGATTTGTATTGGGACTTGTAACTGTGATAACAGGTGTGCCTGGCGTAATGGTAAATAAATTATCACTTACATCCACCTTGCAAGTTGTATTCGCATTATCTCTGACCCTGACTAAACAAGTGCTGGAGGGGTTGTTGGGCACATTCCAAGAGTATTGCCCAGTTGTATTATAGGTATTTGTAGCAATTACCGTCCAGTTATTGCCTGCATCTAACGAATAGTGTAAATCAAAATAATTGCTTGTACCTGAATGCACCCATGTAATTGTCTGTGTGGTGCCGCCCTCCCAACTCTCACCGCCATTGGGTGAGGTGACTATTACAGAAGGGGTGATACTGAAGGTGGCATTGCTGATATCGAAAACCGTAAGCGGATTATTGGCATCCTTTACACGCACCAGACAAGAGGTGGATGAAATGTTTG
>CAZVOS010000136.1:0-7145 GCA_964628845.1 uncultured Bacteroidales bacterium
TTTTTGCTTAATGCAGTGGGTGTAAAATGAATATGTGTTGACAGTGTAATTATCTTACGGTAATATTCTTCGGGAAAAGGACTTTTAAGATTGAAGCTGCGCAGCCCTGCCTCTATATGTCCGAATGGTATTTCATTCAGGAAAGATATCATGGCCGCAATGCTACAACTTGTGGTATCTCCCTGTGCTATAATCATCTTGATGTTGTTTTCACTGAGAAGCTTTTGAATTATTTTCTGGAGTTCATCGAATAGATAGGAAAAAGAACGGCTCAATGAATTATTGTGATTCTTTTCGGGAATGCAATAATCGGGATTAATCTTAAACACCTGCAAAATCTCATCTAAGAGTTTATGGTGTTGGGCAGTGTTGATGATTATAAAGTGCTGGCGAAGGTCTTGTTTGTTGATGGTATCAAAAACAGACAATAATTTGATTAGCTCAGGTCTGGTTCCAAAAACAATAATAATTTTATCCATTGCTAATTTTTAATGTCATTATAAAAGCCAATCATTTGCCTTGCTATGGCATGGTAATGATAATGTTGCATACTCAAACGGCGGGCCTCAGTCCCAATACTTCTACACAGTTCAGGTGAAGTAAGGCAACGCATTATTTGATAAGCAAGATCTTCGGGAGTGTCAGCAATCAGGATGTTTTTGTTATGTTCGTACAGTATGCCCTGCGCACCAATGGAAGTAGCAATGATGGTTTTTCCCAAAGCCATACCTTCAATAATCTTTGCCCTTATGCCACTCCCCGACCATAAAGGCACAATCATTATTGTTTTATCTTCCTGAAAAGACAAAGGAGCCGTAACATTGTCAAATATGCTTAGATTTTTCGACTGGTATTTATAAACCCAATTGGGCATGCGTCTTCCTGCAAGTACAATCTTAAAGTTAGCATTTTTTTCTTTTTCTAAAATGGGCAGCACTTCTTTCAGAAACCACCTTACTGCCTCTACATTGGGCAGCCAGTCCATAGATGCCAGATGATATACCACAGGTGCACTCTCGTATTGCCTGTTGAAATTATACGTGTCAATTTTGCTGTAATCAAAACCCATAGGAATAATCTTTATAGGAACTGCTGCTGCATGATTCTTTAAAAGTGTTTCATCCTCCTTTGTCAGAACAATAATGCCATCAAGTTTACTCAATACAGACAGCTCAAAACTTTTCATGTGGCTAAGCATCCTTTGTATAATAAAAACTTTAAATGGATTTCTTATTTCCTTTAAGTATCTTTCCCATATCATATATTCCACATTCTGAGCCCTGTAAACGATTTTTGCCTTTGAATGTTTTTTAATGATTTTAATATACGGACATACGTACAAATGCTCCAGTTGCACGATATCAAAATCTTCTTTTTCTAAAATACTTTTTATTTTTTCTTCTAACGCAGTTGAAAGAAAACGTTGGATAAAATAGGACTCCTTTTTAAACAAACTCAAGAGCAAAGGGAGAATCTTAATGCGGGTATCTACACTAACAGCTTCAAAATGGGTATTTTTGATGTAATCATCAGCCAGTTGAGCTTGTTCAACAAAAAGACGGCTGGTGTTGATGGCTAAAGTTTTCACATTTACATTATTTGCCAGCAGTCCTAAGGTTGTATTGTGCATCAACTGAGCCCCTCCGTCCAAAGGGGGATAAGGCATCTTATGGCAAATCTGGAGTACTTTCAAAACCTTTATCTTTTAGAATGAATGCCGATAGTTGCATAGCTGCCGTTTCTGAACCCTTAGCATTGAGATGCACACCATCAAAAAAATCGTCCTCCTTAAAGCTGAACTCCAGCACCCTGAGTTTATTATCCTTCGCCAAATTATCAATAACAGCATTGCATTCATTAATTCTCTCGTTCATGGCAAAATTGTAAGGGTAAAAAACATTCTTGCTTAGTGAGGGCAGCTTAAGCAGTACTATATTATTATTGACAGCCATGAGCCGAAGTTTTATTATCAGTTGTTTGTAAGCCATCATAAAATCGGTAAGGGAGGTGTTGTTCTTCACATCGTTGGTACCAATCATAACGGTGATGATACTGGGATAACTGTTTTTATAGTCCCACATCACAGGATTGAGCGACCTGAGCAAATCGGCTGTGGTAAAGCCATTAGTAGAATGGTTGATAACATGCCATTCTTTTTCCATGGTATTGCTTAAAAACTCACCGCATATTTCTGGATACCCCAGATAACTACGTGCACCAAAGCTTATGCTATCGCCAAATGATAATAATGTTTCCCAGTTCATATCCTTTACAATTAATTTTAAAATATTAAAACCCAAAAATATGTTTTTTTATGTATTATTTGTAATTAGTTATGATTATTCTTCTTTAATCTCTGACAGGTTCTGCGAACCCCAATTAAGAAGTTGGGGCTCCTAATCCCTGACAGGTTCTGTAAACCCTGTCAGGATTAGGAGGAGCCCTTAGTTAATTAAAAAAATCCGCCCCTAAAAAAGGGAGCGGATTTTTTTTAAAATAAAAGATGTTTAACTATTTCTCAGCGGTGAAGCCCTTAACTTTAGCAATTTCGAGTATGGCATTGTTAACGGCTTGTCCGAAATCGTCCTGTGATTTATTTTTCTTGGCTTCGTTATCAATATAAGCTTGGCGTTTTTTGGAGAGGTCCGAAATTTCTTTTTGTATGTCTTTTCTTTCCTGGTTCATTCTCTCGACTTCGGCCTTTAATTGTGCTGTTGTCATGTTTTGATATTGTTCGGGCAATGTGTTTTTTTCCAATTTGTCGATGTAAGCAGGGTCGCTTTCAAGTTTGTCAACGAGGTCCCAGCCATCGTTTCTGTATGCCGATTTGGATTTGGACACAGCCCTCTCGGCATTATTGGCAGTAGAAATAGATTGGGCATTTTGGTCCTGAACACTTTGATTGGCATAACTTGAGTAGCCCTTGTAACCATAATAAATATATGTTTTATTTAATCTGATATTGCAATCGTTGATGCGGTCGTCGTATGGCGTTACCACATAGATGATTTTTTCATTTGAATTGATACAAAAATACTTGCCTTTACCTTTATCCGCCCCATCTTTCCACATGCCATTCACTCCCTCGTCGCAACTGCCACAATGGATGGTGTTTATATATATATCTTTCCCCAATGCACCGCTGATGGCTTCTTTATAATTGACCCTGCCCTGAGTAAAGGGCTCATTACCGGCTATATAAATAAATTTCATCGCAGTCTTTTCACTTTCCCAGTCGAGTTTTTTTGTGGCATGCTCTATAACTGCCCCACAATATTCAGAGCCACCATTGGTGCGAATGGCAAAAAGCTTCTCTGATATCAGGTCAAGGTCACCGGTAAAAGGGGTTATCTGTTTGATGTAATTATCTTTTTCGTACAAGTCGTCGTTACCATACATATAAAGGGCTATTTCGATGAGAGGAGTTTCGCCATTGTATTTAAGCGAAGTAAGGGTGTTTACAATATTCCACAACCTCGATTTGGCTTGGTCTATTAAACCGTCCATACTGTTAGAGGCATCGAGGAGTATGGCCAATTGGATTTTGGATTGTTCAGTAGCAGGTCTTGCTGCTGCTGCTGTTCTGTCCTGCGCATAAATTTTATTATTCAATAATAAAACAAATGCAGACAGGATTAATAAGGAAACGATTAATTTTTTCATGATTTTAATTTTTAAAGGGTTAAATAATTTCAAATTTTGCTTTTATTTCAAATCTTAATTTAATGCTTGGCACATGGGGCTGGTCTGATGCATCTGCACCACTGAGCGGTTGTTGGAAATACGCATTGGATGTATAGGAATTTACATTGTACCCATTGAACCAGTAATTATTGGCATCGGGCTCCTGAAGTTCAACAACTTCAAAGACTTTGCCTGCCTTCTGTCCTATACATTCGAGCAAGTCGGATGCTTTTTCTTTGGCTGCTTTCATGGCTTCCATTTTCAACTGACGGCGGTATTCAGCTATCTGAGAATGGGTGCTGCTGGCAATGCGTATGCTGCGTATATAATCGGGTTTAATATCATTTATAAATGCAAAGTCATGCTTCTTGCAATCGAGTTTTATTTTATAGGTTTTAGAATTGTTATAATGCCTGTATTCCCACCACCAGCAATACCAATAGTACGGATTGTCAACAGAAACGAAAGACACAGCCGATTTGGGCATTTTATGGGCTTCGAGGGCATCGAAAAACTTCTTGTCAAGCACCTCAACAGAGTTTTTTGTATTTCCTGGATGAGCCAGTACAATTTCGAGTTCGATATCATCGGGTATCACAGTCATTTCGGCACTGCCTGTAACTTCGATGAAGGAGTTGTGTGGGTCCTGTGCGCAACTGCTACAGACCACTAAAAATGTGAATGCAATAATTAATGTTTTCATAATTTTATAATTTTAAAGTTTTCGCTTCAAAATTAATGGCTGCAGAAAACTTATTGAAAGGAAATGGGTGAAACAGCTTTTTGACTTGGTAAAAGACCTATGATTTTTGATAATTATTATGTTACTTTGTATTAAAATAATCTCGATGAAACTTATACGGGTTTTTATATTGTTTTTGATAATGGGATATACTGCTTCAAATCTCTATACCCAGTCGGTAAATACTGACACTATCAATAACTTCAGGAACAACAACAATCTGAACCCCACATCGCAAAAGCTTGTTAAGTCTATGAGCGATAACAAAAGCGATGAACAGATTGCTGAAGATTATTACACACTGGCTGTTGAACTAATAAAAAAGGGTGAATATGCGAAAGCGGAAACATATCTCACCAAAGCGATTGAGTTAGTAAATACTAAAAAGAAAAATACACGACTGGCTGTCTATTACCGTGAGCTGGCCAAGGTTCAGGAATTATTAAAGAAAAACAGTGAGGCAGCAGATAATTACCAAAAGGCCTCAGATTTGGCGAAAGATAAGACTCAGCAAACCATCAATGCCAATGATGCTGAACGCATGCGTAATCCTTCAAACCCCGAACTGGAGCTTGAGTTATTAAATCAAAATGCACAGGTACTCAGCAATACCAACGACAAAAAAGAAAGGGCTTCAAACTATACCCAGATGGCCAATGTAAACAGGTCTATGAACCAACCGGAACAAGCCATGGATAATTACAGAAATGCCCTTAATGATGTTGACAGCACCAGCAATGAAGCCCTAAATATTAAAAGTGATATGGCCACTATTCTGGCTCAGACCAATAATTACGAACAAGCAGTAGAATTACAAAAAGAAGTGGTGGAGCAATCGCAGAAAACAGGTGATATAGTAGCTCAAACCCAACAGATGAGGAATCTTTCGAACATATACTTTTCAGGCAACAGTACTGTTGAAGGTCTTAAATTGCTTAAAGATGCCTATGCCCTAGCTGTACAAAAAGGCAATATAAAAGAAGCCAAAGCAGGTCTTATCTCCTTAGTACAGTTTTACGAAAAAAATAATAAAAGTGAGGAAGCTCTGATGCTTTATAAGGACTTCGTAAACATACTCGACACCCTTATTTCTAAGGACAGCAGTCTTGTTGATATAAAATTGTTTGAAATGACAGAAGAAAAAATAGAGCAACTCGAAAAAGAAAAAAACCTTAATGACGAGCTCATCAAACGTAAGAACAAGTATAACCTGATGCTTATTCTATCTGTTTTTTTATTGCTGTTGCTGTTGCTACTCATTATTAAAGGATGGTTTTCGATAAAGAAAAAAAATAAAAAAATAGCCCTGCAGTCCTTACGCCGTGAGATGAATCCCCATTTTATTTTTAACAGTCTGAACAGTGTAAACCAGTTTATTGCCGACAATAATGAACTTGAAGCCAATAAATACCTGACATCTTACTCAGACCTGATGCGGAAGATGATGGAAAATTCCAACAACGATTATGTGATGCTGCATCATGAAGCCGAGTTGTTAAAAAAATACCTCGAACTTGAGAAACTGCGTTTTCCAAATGCCTTTGATTTTGAGATACATATTGACACATCGCTCGATACCGAAACGGTTAAGGTACCTAATATGATAATACAGCCCAATATAGAAAATGCTATATGGCATGGCCTGAGGTACAAAAAAGAAAAGGGGCTGCTTCAACTTAAGTTTTACAAAAAAGATGGCAGAACATGTGTTGAAATAGATGACAATGGTATAGGACTTAAAGAAAGCCAGAATATAAAAACAAAAAACCAGAAGTTGCACGAATCAAGGGGTTTGAAAAATGTTCATGAACGGATTAAGCTGCTGAATGATATTTATAAAACGGATATACAATTTGAAATTATTGAAAAAACAGATAAAGAAACAGGTGTTAAAGTGAAAATATCGTGGTAAAATCTATTTCTAATGAAAATTAAAAGTATAATTATTGAAGATGAGGTCTCAGCCAGAGAAGCCCTCAAATCATATCTGACAAAATATTGCCCTCAAGTGGAAATATTGGGGGAAGCAACTGATGCCCGTCAGGCCATAAGCTTGCTGCATGACACCAAGCCCCAGCTTGTTTTCCTCGATGTGGAACTGCCCTACGGCAATGCTTTCGACATATTAGAGGGCTGTAAAGAAATCTATTTTGAAACCATATTTGTTACTGCCTTTTCTGAATATTCGCTTAAGGCCCTCAATATGAGTGCTGCTTACTATCTTCTCAAACCAGTAAGTATAGAAGAGTTGGTTATTGCTGTAAACAAAGTACAGGAACACATATTAAAAAATGAAATATTCGACCGCAACCGCATTGTAGCCGAAAACTTCCGCGAACAAAAACCCGAAAAACGTAAAGTAATCCTGCCCACTTTCGAAGGATTTGAACTTATTCAAATGGAAGATATTATCCGCTTACAAGGCAATGGCAATTTTACAGATTTCTACCTTACTGATGGAACAAAAAGAATGGTCTGCCGTTTTCTGAAACATTATGCCGAAATACTCCCCTACCCTTTTATGAGGGTGCATAAATCTCATATTATAAATCTAAACTATGTACAGTCGTACAACCGCAGTCTGGGTGGTTATGTGGTGATGAGCGACAAGTCAGAAGTTTTAATTTCACCAAATTATAAAGATGATTTTCTGAAGCATTATAAATAGTTATTAGTTAAATTAATAATTACAGAGTTCAGAGTTCAGAGTTTAGAGTTC
>CAZVOS010000137.1:0-7076 GCA_964628845.1 uncultured Bacteroidales bacterium
ACATCTGGACTTGATACCATAATCAATCCTGGCGACACAGTATTTCTTAGCGCCAAAGTAAAAAATATAAGCCAGTCGCCTGTAAATTATGCTGCCATGCTTTTACAAAGCCAGGATTCTCTAATAAATTTGTTAGACAGTACTTACAATATTACTTATATTGCTGCTAACGACAGCATTATTATACCTGATGTTTTTAATTTTATTGTGTCAGACCAAGTTCATGATGGACATTCCATACAATTACTGACAAAGATTATGACTCTTAGCGATACTTTTGAAATAACAACGGCTTTAGAAGCCAGTTCTTTCCTACTTGCCATAGGCAATATCAATTTTTTGGATGGCAACAATAACATCCTCGAAGTAAATGAAACTGCTGCAATGACTGTGGAAATAAAAAACATTGGCGGAGCTATCGCAAGCAACCTCCTGTTTACTTTATCAACAAATGACCCATATATCACGTTGAATCCAAACTATGCCCATATTGGCACCCTGAATCCCAACAGCTCTGAAAATGCATTCTTTATAATCACTACTGCTGTTAATACACCTGCTTACCACATTGCTGTTCTGAATATCTCAATAACTGGAAATAACAACTACCAGTACAACACTTACATTTTTATTGAGATAGGTTCAAAAATGGAAGATTTCGAAACGGCAGATTTTTCTAAGTATGCATGGGAACATGCTGGTGTAGAGCAATGGTACATTACCGACAGCACCCAATACGAAGGTAACTATTCTGCCCGCTCAGGTTTGATAACGCATAACCAAACATCAAGTTTATCTGTAAATCATTATGTCCTTAATGATGGTTTTATTAAGTTTCACAAGAAAGTTTCCTGCGAAAGAGATAATACCAATCATAACTGGGACTATCTGGCTTTTTATATCGATGGTGCTGAACAAGGACGGTGGGACGGTGAGATAGACTGGAGCCAGGAGATATTTCCTGTAGCTGCAGGAAATCATATATACAGGTGGTCTTATGTTAAAGACTATAGTGTTAGCACTAACTCAGACTGCGCTTGGCTGGACAACATTATTTTTCCCTTACATGGAGACCCAAATCCTGATATCAGTTTTAATCCCGGCTCTGTTACAAAAACAATTAATTTGAATACTACAGATTCGGTGCAAATATTAATTACAAATAATGGCAATGATTTGGTGGTGTATGATGCTACATTCTCATTCTCAGGCAGCATTCCTACACCCTGGCTACATTGTCCAAATCCTGCAGGAACTATTAATGCCACAGAAAATCAAAGTTTTATATTGTATTTCAATTCTCAGGGTTTACTGCCCGGAAACTATTATGCCGATATGAAAGTCACTTACAATATTGACAATCAATCAATAATTCCTGTACAACTGATTGTTAATGACAATACATTCATTGAAACGCCTCAACCATCTCATATCGGTTTTATTTGTTATCCCAATCCCTTTTCATTTAAAGTAAATATTACATACCATATTGAAACCGATGCTGAAACCAGTATTAACATCTACGATGCCAGAGGGCGTGAAGTTAGAACACTTTTAAAACAAACACTTCAACGCAAAGGAAGCTATAATCTACAATGGGACATTACTGATAATAAAGGGAGCATACTTTATCCCGGTATATATCTCTGTAAGTTAACCCATGGAAATAGCATTTACACGCATAAATTATTTTTTGTGAATTAAGATGGTTTTCAGCAGCAGTCTTTTTCTTTTATATTTTTTTCCAATATTTCTGATTTTATACTATTTAAGTCCTCACAAAACACGCAACATCATTATTCTTATTGCCAGTATAGTTTTTTATTCCTGGGGTGGTCCTAAATATATTTTCTTTATTTTATTCAGTATATTGGCTGATTTTATTCTTTCGAAACTCATCTATAAAGCGCATGGGGGGAAGAGAAGCTTATTGTTAGGGCTGGCCATTTTTATTAATCTTTCATTTTTGTTGTATTATAAATATGCAAATTTCTTCCTCGACAATATAAATACAGGCATGAACTTTTTTGGTGCTGATAGCATAAGTTACGCACGTGTGGTATTACCCATAGGCATCTCATTTTTTACATTTCAGAAAATGAGTTATGTTATTGATGTGTATAGAAAGGTAAAACCACCCTTAAAAAATATTATTGATTATTCTTTATACGTGCTGTTTTTTACACAACTAATAGCAGGGCCAATAATACGCTTCAATGTGATTGCCGACCAGATTATTGACCGAAAAAATCAGGAAACTATCGACAATAAATTGTACGGATTCTACCGCTTCATAATTGGCTTATCCAAAAAAGTGCTTATAGCCAATGTACTGGGTGCTGAAACAGAACATATCCTCGGTTTAAACTTAGCAGAAATAAACACCTCTACAGCACTTCTGGGAATAACATCTTATGCCTTCCAGATTTATTTCGACTTTTCCGGCTATTCTGATATGGCTATTGGTATGGCACGGATGATGGGCTTTGTTTTTCCTGAAAACTTTAACAATCCCTATATTTCTCAAAGCATCACCGAATTTTGGAGGCGGTGGCACATCACACTTAGTTTATGGATGCGAGATTATCTCTATATCCCTTTAGGAGGAAATAAAATAGGACCAAGAAGGATGTATCTTAACCTTTGGATAGTTTTCTTTCTCTCTGGTTTGTGGCATGGTGCCTCTTGGAACTTCGTGCTTTGGGGAACCTACCATGGTCTCTTCATCATTCTCGACAAACTATTTTTACTTAATTTACTTAAACGTATAGGTAAATACCCCTCAATACTATTTACTTTTATTGTTACACTTGTAGGATGGTCGTTCTTCTGTATAGAAGATATTTCCACTTCATTTGTTCTGATTAAAAAAATGTTTTCGTTCGATTTTTCTGAAAGTCATTTGTTTTTCGACAGCCACTTCTATTTTATTTTATGTATTGCTTTCTTCTTCTCATTTATAAGGGCTTTTAAACTGGGCAAATGGCTCGAAAATAAATTTTTCTCAACATCTCACAATATGATAAGTCATTATTTTATGACAGGTATCAGTATTGTACTGTTTATTCTTTGTATATCTCATATCACATCATCTGGCTTTAATCCATTTATTTATTTTAGGTTTTAAATGATAAAGAAAATACAAAAATATCTTCTGTTTACTGTACTGATACTGATGCTTTTTATGCCTCTATTACAGTCCTCGTACAATATTTTTGAAATAAAACCCTTGGACGGCTCTTTTAATAAAACAGAAAAACCCAAATTAAAATACTTTACATGGAAAAGATGGTTTGACGAAAGTTTTCAAAACAAATACAATAAAGCTCTTGAAGATAATATCGGTTTCAGAAATTTACTGATACGACTTTATAATCAAATTAATTATAGCTTTTTTAAAAAAACATCTACTCATAAAGCTGTTATCGGAAAATCTGACTGCCTCTACGAAGAAGGTTATATTCTTGACTACACAGGATATAATTTTACTGGAAAAAAGTTTATTGACAAACATCTTCAAAGAGCTAAAAAACTTCAGGTTTTCTTAAAAAAAGAAAAAAATATTGATTTTCTAATTGTTTATGCCCCAGGCAAAGCAAGTTATTTCCCCGAATATATCCCCGACAGATATAATCCACAATCTAAAACAATATCAAACTACGACTATTTTGCGCAGAAAACTGAGGCGTTAAATATAAATCACCTCGACCTTAATAAATGGTTTCTCCTGATGAAAGATACCACAAAATACCCACTGTATCCTAAATATGGTATTCACTGGAGTACTTATGGAATGCATCTGGCAATGGATACACTAATTAAATTCATTGAAAATACGAGAGGTATTGATTTATTAAATCCTTGCTGGATTAGCATAAATACTACCGATAGCATTAAAGATGCTGACTACGACATTGAAAAGACACTTAACCTGCTCTTTAAGCTACCTCCCGAAAACATGGCTTACCCCGAAATTAATTACAACGAAGATACTACTAAAGACAAACCCAATGTGCTGGTAATTGCTGACAGTTATTACTGGAGCATATTCAACAGTGGCATACCGCAAAAGGTGTTTGGCAGTCATGAGTTCTGGTATTATAATTACACCATATATCCCGATTGCTGGGGCGATAATATCAGATATGTAGCGCATGATAAAGATGCTGAAAATATCGAAAAACAAGATGTCATCGTTTTAATGATTACAGAACTCAACCTCTGCAGGGGCTTTTTCTATTTTACCGATAACTTATACAATATCTACTTTCCTGATGCCCATGATGACGGTATTTATAATTTTAAGTTATGGTATCTTCATGATGATGACAGACTTAAACAACTCTATCACAAAGCAGATTCATGTAAAACTTCTCCCGAAAAAATTCTTGATATTATGGCCTATATTAATTACTGGACTTCCCATAAACATAAATAATTACTACTTTTGACATAATGACAGCTAACACCGACGATATAAAATACATGCAACGATGCCTAAAAATAGCCAGGCAAGGGCTTGGCAATGTATCGCCCAACCCACTTGTTGGTTGTGTTATTGTATATGACCATAAAATAATAGGCGAGGGCTTCCATGCAAAATATGGCCAAGCACATGCTGAAGTGAATGCCATAAACAGTGTAAAAGACAAATTTTTATTAGAGCAGTCAACATTATATGTTAGTCTTGAACCCTGTTCTCATTATGGAAAAACACCTCCATGTACCGATTTGATAATCTCTCATAAAATACCAAAAGTTATTATTGCCTGTACAGATACAAATAAAAGAGTTTCTGGAAAAGGAATAGAAAAACTAATAAAATCAGGTATAAAAGTTAAAACAGGAATCTTAGAAAAGGAATGCAGGGAGCTTAACCGCCGTTTTTTTACATTTCACGAGAAGAACAGACCATACATCATACTAAAATGGGCTCAAACACAGAATGGATTTATCGACAGAATAAGAGATGCAGGTGCTGAAATAAAACCTAACTGGATAACTTCTGAAACAAGCAGGGTATTGGTTCATAAATGGCGTACCGAAGAAGATGCTATAATTACAGGCACACATACAGCCCTGCTTGACAATCCTGCTTTAACAGCCAGAGACTGGACAGGCAAAAATCCCATCCGCATTCTTATAGACCGAACGCTTAAAATACCCATCCACTATAAACTCTTTAATACTTCTGCCCCTACATTAGTTTTTAACACTATAAAAAACAGTACCGATGAAAATCTTAAGTACTTAAAAATTAATTTCGATGAGAATATCTTAAACACTATTCTATGTGTTTTATACAACGAAAATGTACAATCATTAATTGTTGAAGGTGGAAGCAAGCTTTTAAAATCATTTATTGACAGTAAGCTATGGGATGAGGCAAGAATTTTTGTAGGTCCTCAAAAATTTGTAAACGGGGTAAAAGCACCGGAATTAAATTATTATAAGTCAGAAACAAAAATCATCGGGAATGATAAAATATTAAGGATAAAGAATAATAAGACATGATTTATTTGCTTATATATTTTGACAAGTAAGCAAATGTATCAAATTTATCTAAATATATTTTATAACCCAAATTCGATAAATACCCATTAATCTCTCTGTGACTATCGTAAGTTAAGTGGGCATGTTCAAACATTAGATACTTTGGTTGCACTCTGTTAAAGTCAATGGAGTAAATTATATTTTTTTCTAAACCTTCAACATCAATAATCACAAACAAGTTTTTTTTATTTTCAAGATTATATTTTTCAATTAAATATGTAAAAGGTTTTGCTTTAACAATTTCTTTATCTAAATCATTATCAGAAAATCTGTTTAATACACCTCCCTGCCTTGATATGGATGCAATGCCTGTAAAGTTTTTTATTGATGAATCCTTGGGAACAAATAGAGTTAAATCCTTTTCTTCTGAATTTACTATGGCAATATTTTCAAAGTACAAATTATTTTTACCTTCAAAATTTTGTATTAATTTTTTAAAAACTTCTTTTTGTGGCTCAATATAAATTCCACTCCAATTATACTTAATTACAAAATCATATATAAGATCATTTTCAATACCATCATTAGCTCCGATTTCAATAAAAAAAATATTATCTTTTGAAATTTTATGCAGAAATGTTTGTAAAAGAGTATCAAATAATTTTGACTTATTTACAAATGTTTCAATTCTGCTTTTAATTTTCCAGGTTATAGTTGGCATATGGTTTTAAATTTAAATGTTAATTTTTTTTAATAATTTTTTATTTTTTTTTAATTCTATAATTATAAGAATCTTTAACTCTTTTTACAAATGTTAAATAAGCCCCTTTAATATATCTCCAACGTGAAATTATTTTATACCACTTAAACTGATTTTCATTATAAACACCTGTAGGACTTATAAAATAATAAGAGGGTATCTTTTTGTATTGTGGTATAAAATGATACTGGTATCTTTTATAAGAGATAAAATGATAAAGGGCGTACTCAATGATGCCTGCCCCTAAAATTTTACCTTTTTTATACTCTATAATCTCACCCCATGGTAAGGATTCTTTTATATATTCTTCGTATAAATCGTTAGGAACGCCTACCAACCCTTTAGGCAACGAATTGCGGCCCAAGGTATCCAGTATGCTGGGAATATCTTCAATTAATATCAAGCCACTATTAACCGGACCGCCAAGTCGCTCAATGAAGTCTTTAGGGTTGAACCAAGTATCAAATGGAGCGATTTTTTTCGAACCTATACCGAGTGCAAGTGCTTTCTGACGTTTAGCTCTTTTTGAAAATGAACTTAGAATAATTCTAGAGGGTGCATCTTCATAAAAAAAGACAGAATAAATATTCTTTGCACCAAACACGTCGTATTTGTAGGCGTCAATTATCGTATTAGATAGTGCCACTCTGTTTATATTAATAATATGAAAACCATTTATGATTAAAGTTCTTATGAGTTGAGCAATATCGACTTTCATAATTTAATGTTCAGTTACCTATGGTCCCGAAAATTCCAAAATAAAAAACCCCGCTCTCTTTTTATGAGAAACGGGGTTTCGAGAAATCAGTTCATCTGTCCCTCT
>CAZVOS010000138.1:0-7051 GCA_964628845.1 uncultured Bacteroidales bacterium
GAAATAATTTATTAATAGGTTTTGAAGGAATTTTAACTTCATTATGTTCTTTATCATCAGAAGAGATTTTATCAGCTATTCTTTTTATGAAAGCAAAGGGGAATAAAAGACTAACAACATAACTCAATCTAATAATTTTAAAACCATTGGCTTCGAGTAATTTTTTAATTTGTTTTTTAGTATATCTTCTCCCTGTGTGTACCACTTTGTCGTGTTTACTATAAAGAAACTGAAAAGCAGGTACAGTTATTAACAAATGCCCATTGGGCGAGAGATAATCATAGAAATTTTTAATCACAAGCCCATCGTTTATTTGGCGGTTGCAAATAACATCGAAACAACTGATGAGTTCAAAAGAAGAATTTTCGAATATTTTATTGTTAATGTCTCCTTGCATTAAATTTAATTTTCCTCTTGTGTGAGCATATTCAATAGCCACTTGCTGAAAATCGATACCCGTTTCTTGAATGTGGTTTGATTTCTTTAACAACTCGAGCCATTTAGCTGTTCCACAACCCGCATCAAGCAATCTAATACCATCTTTTAAAACAGTATTTCTTTCTAATAAACTCAGAAAAATTTCGTGATTGCCAACATACCACCAATGTGCATCTTCAGCTTCGAACATGTATTTGTACTGCTTAAGCTCCATAACTGATTAAGGCATTAAATAAAAAGATTATGACTACAAAAGTAATCATTCATTAATTTACTATTTTGTAAAAGCTTAAAATTATTTAACTTTGTCATAAGTATAAGCATTATAACCTAATAATACAGTACAGTACATTTATAATGATGAAGAAACGAAACAAATACATCTTTTTTGTTTTATTTATTAGTTTTATCATTTTAGGTATATCCAGCTATTTTTCTTTTTTCAGGAAAGTGGTTTTTTACAAACCATTTCGCATTGAATTTCAGGGCCTGAATATCATTGAATTTTCGGGAATTCAATGTACGGGGTACAGCCCTTATGATAAGGAATTTAAGTTTTCGGGCAACCTTGTTGCCTATTCAATTATTTCGCCAAACTATGTTCACTGCAAAGAAATAACACTGTTTATACCTGACGAAATATTCAGAAATATTAAAAGCATAAGTTATTATTCAGGAAATAAAAAACAAGAAATAAATTTAAACAAAGACAAAGCTGTCATTATAAACAACCCTATAAAAAGAGGACATGATATTTTACTTTTTAATCTGTCGGAATTTATTACACAAAATAATTCTGTGATAGGGCTCTATGTATCAACTATATCCTGGGCAGGAAAATATTTTTGTATTTTATTATTTATTGCTGCCCTATTTATTTTAATATTAATTATTTTAAACTTACGGTTTTATAGAACCATAAAGGATAAAGCATTACAATCTATAGCTTTGTTTTTTAATAATTTAATACACAAAAAACACAAACGTTTAATAATTACTTTAATATTATTTTCGGTTTTAACATATCTTTTTTTTAACATCTCAAGTTTTAAGGGTGCCAAGCTGGACATGAACGACATGGCTTTTCATTCAGCCGGGGTTAATTTCGCAAAAGGTCATGGCATTTCACGCTTTGGCACTATAGAACCCATTGACACATATAACTTTTCTGTTTTCAGGAACAATCTGGAGTTTCACTATAGATTTATCACACGTTTTGCCGGACTTTATTATTATTACAATGCCCCTGCTTATGGTCTTTTTTTAGGCATCATTTATTATCTGAGCGATTGTAATATTTATCTTGCAAAAGCCATACAGTTGTTTATGTTACTCATTATAGCTTCTTGCCTCCCTTTATTGGGATATAGAATATGGAAGGGAGCAGGATTTTTATGTGGTATTCTTGCTTCGTTTATTTTTTTAAACAAATTTCATATCTATGCCGACAGGATGGACGCTCAGGTACTGATGATTTTTGTCATCTTCCTTTCTGTAATATGTCATATTAATTTTATACATAAAGCAAGTTTATTTAAATTGATTTTATTGGCTTTGTCTCTATCGTTGGCATGTTTAACAAAAGTGAGTATCATCTTATATCCTGTTTTTATAATCCTTTATTTTTTATACAATTTATTAAAAAAGAAAGAAAAAAAGTATATGTATTTTCTTGTCCTGTTTCTTATATGTTTTTTAGTCCCCATTTTTATATGGTCGTGGTACGCAAGCACTCATAAAAATTCCACATTATTCGGCGAAATGACATCAAAAGATATAAGGTATGAGCTTCTCGACAGTCCTTTATCGCATAAGGACTCATTATATCTCAATTCTATATATGAAAAGAAGCCCTTTTCGAACAGAGTAAATGTTTATATCTCCATGGATGGTTACAAAATGACTTACGAAGAATACAACAAAGCGGGTGCAGATGTTATACTTCCCTCTGTTTTTAATACTGATTTTATCTTCATCACTTCTCAAAATAAGAATAATTCCTTATTCTTTTTCCATAATGAGTACATTAACAAAAACAGCACCTATAGTGCTGCATGGCTCAACGACTCCAACAGCTTTTATCTGAACGACCATTTAAATTCATCACCTGACTGGCTCAGGGTTTTAAATTTCTACTTTCATAATCCTGTTAAAATTATTTTATTGCCCTTACATAAATTATATAAAAGCTTTGGTAAAAACATTTACCTGTATATTTTAATCTTATGCTTTATTGTAAATACATTGCTCTTTGTGATATTTAAAAATAAAGTTTTGTTAAATAAGTATCTGAAATTATTTTTATTTTTATTAATTAATCCCATACTTCTTCTACCTGTTATTTATAACCCAAACCCTTTGATGTTTTATTTTTTAATATTTCTGTTTGTATGTTGTTTTATATTTGTCATTCTTAAAAAATATGATGTTTTTTTTAAAATGCCCTTGGCTTTTTTTCTGATTATTGCCAGTCAGCTCATCTTAACTATCCTTATTAGTGGAAACGAAAGATATACCGAAATGCTTGATTTTATCTTTATTTTGAACAGCTTGTTTGGTATTTATTTTATCAATAAAACATGGATATTTACAGAAAGTCCTGATTTAAGAGCATCATTTCATAAAATCAATGTATAATGATATTTATCAATCCTTCGCCAGGTAATACATTAAGAATTTTTCAGCCCTTTCTTCCTATTTTTGTACCTGTAGGTATTGGATATCTTATGGCAGTATTGAAAAGAGAAGGGATTGCTAGTGTATGTTACGACGAACAGGTTGAAAAAAACATTATTGAGAATATTAAAAAAACTATTCACTCACACCAAAAACCATATATTTTTGGCTTCAGTGTGCTTACTGCTGCTTTTAAAAATGCGATAAACTTATCAATAGCATTAAAAAAACTTTATCCCGACAGTTATATTATTTTTGGAGGCATCCACCCTACTGCCATGCCCGATGAGGTACTGTCGTACAAACACATCGATATAGCAGTGCGTGGAGAAGCTGAAGACATTATTACAGAATTATATCATTGTCTGAAACAAAGAAAGACTTATACACATATTAAAAGTATTTCGTACAGGATTGAAGATAAAATAGTTCATAATGAACGCTCTGAAGGAATTCTTCATTTGGACAATCTGCCTCCGTTTCCCTATGATATGTTCCAAAACAAAAAATACGACAGTGGCTTTGTAATGAGTTCAAGGGGATGCCCCCACAATTGTATTTTTTGCAGTAATAAAATAAACAGTCAACGCCACTTCAGATACAGAGACCCCGACTTAGTGGTAGAAGAACTTATCATGCTACACGAAAAATACAAACGTCAATATGTTTACTTTATCGACGACAATCTTTTGGTCAATAATAACAGAATAATTGTTCTTGCGGAGAAAATAAGAGAAAGTCCCATAGCCGGCAAAATGATATATAATTTTCAGGCACGTGGCGACAACAGTAATTACAATGTACTTAAAGAATTGTTTGATGCAGGATTCAGAGGTGTTTATTTTGGCATTGAAACATCATCGGAGGCATTAATGAAAACGCTCAACAAAGGTGAAACGGTAGCTCAGGTAATAGAAGCCATTAAAACAGCCAAAGACATTGGATTTCATGTAAGCGGTAATTATATTTTCGGTTTGCCGGGCGAAACCCATAGCGACAGAATTAATGCCATTAAACTGACAAGAAAACTCAATCTCGACCTTGTTAAATACAATAATGCCACGCCTTATCCTGGCACAGAATTGTATCAACTGGCAAAAACACAAAAACGGCTGTTTATTAAAGGATTATATGAAAATATTAATTCAGTAGCTACTTTTATCGAAAATCCCTTCCATAAAATTCCTTTTGCATACATCGCGCCCTTGAATACAGAAAAAGAAATACGTTTGGATATTCTGTATGGGTATTTCGATTTTTATTTCAACTGGAAACGCATTAAAGGCGTATTTACACGTCCCGACCTTAACAATGCATGGTTCGATTTCGGACACAACCCCAAAGATTTTATTAAAAAACTACCAGCCATATTATTTTTAATAGGTATTTTGTGTGTAAAATTCAGCAGTTTTGTTTTTGAGTATTTCATCTTTAATAAATTAAAACGCTTACAGAAAACAACTAACAAATAATGAGAATATTGTTTTTCGATATTGGTGAAATAGATTACAAAGGAATTGAAATCCTATCGGCAATACTTAAAGAAAAGGGGCATACTGTCGACTTACTTCTGGATCCAGGACTGGGCAAGCATTATTATCTTAAAATACCCTTACTCAATTTATTTGTTGGTGATTCTATGCTCCTAAAAAAACTAATTTCTTTTAAACCCGACCTCATAGCCATGTCCATTGTTACCAATAATTTTCAATACTTCAGGTCGTTCGGTTTAAAAATAAAAGCTGCTGTGGATGTGCCCATTATTGTTGGAGGCATACATCCCACATCGGTTCCCGAAGAAGTGATAAAGGAAAGCTGGGTGGATATACTATGTATTGGTGATGGTGAAGAAGCCATGCTTGAACTGCTAGAAAAGATGGAAAACAAACAAGATATTAAAGCTACAGCTAACTTATGGGTTAAAGACAAAGAAGGAACTATTTTTAAAAATTATTGCCGTCCTCTTGAAAATGATTTGGATAAGCATCCTTTCCCCGACCGCAGTATTTATGCCCAATATGGTGCTTTAAGCAAACGTATCCGTTTTATGACAGGACGTGGATGCCCACACCATTGTACTTTTTGTGTAAACAGCTTTAGAAAAGGGCTTTACCAAGGACAAAAATACCTGCGAAAAAGGAGTGTAGAAAAGGTGATTGCAGAACTTGAAATGCTTATTAAAACATACAGCCCAAAAGCCATACGCTTCGAAGATGATGTATTTGTTCTCGACAAAACGTGGTTTAGCCAATTTAAAACAGAATATACAAAAAAAATCCATTTACCCTTTCATTGCTATATCACGCCCAATGGTGTAAACGAAGAAATTATCAGTGGGCTTAAAGAATGCGGCTGCCAATCTATCGCCATGGGCATACAATCGGGAAATGAAGAGTTACGAAGCCGCATTATGAAAAGATTTTATACCAACGATAAGGTGATTGAAGCTGCTCAATTAATTAAGAAATATGGCATTAAACTTTATGCTGAATATATGTTTGGCTTTCCTGAAGAAACCCCTGATATGATGCACGACACTCTAATGCTGAGCGATGCCATTAAAGCAGATAATTCATGGGCCGGTATTTTTTATCCCTATCCTAAAATAGAACTCACACAATATTGTATCGAAAATAATTATATTGATGGGGAAGTCTATAAAAGAATCATTAGTGGATATGGCTCTCCTCATACAGCTTCCGTTTTAAACCATAATTATAAAACAGAAGCCCTTAAATATAAAATCATACTCCCTGTTTACTCCCAATCGTTTAAACCAATAAAATATATTTTAAAAAAATTACTGAAAATAAAATATTGCTGGTTGCACAAAACTCTTTACATTTTAAGTATTCCTTTGCTCGAAAAAAAAGAATTTTTTTACCGCGTAATCCGATTGCCGCTTATTATTTATAAGACATACAAAGCCCTAAATAAACACAGTACTTAATCAACAAACCTATATTTAATGAGTGCATACAAGAGTTTAAACCCATCTTTAATTCTAATTTTTTTTCCTTCGTTTATATCTCTGGGTATATATTGAATAGGGACTTCTTTAATTTTTGTCTTTTTCAATACTTTGGCAGTCAGTTCTGTTTCGAGTTCAAAGCCATCTCCTTTTAAAACAATATTTTTTAGAACTGGTGTCGAAAAAGCTTTATAACAGCTTAGCACATCGGTTAAAAATGTAAAAAACAATATGTTGCACATCAGAGTGATGAATCTTCCTCCGAGAAAGGCGCTAAATGAATGTCCGAAATGTTTTTTGAGCAGGAAAAGATATTTTTTGTATTGCTCTTTTTTCAAATGTCGAGAACCATAACATACCATTGTTTTCTTATTTAATATAGGTTCTATAACCTTTAATATTTCTGTCGGCTTATATTCAAGGTCGGCATCCTGTATAATAACAATATCCCCACTAACCACTTCTAAAGCAGTCTTTATGGCAGCACCCTTGCCTTTGTTTTTCTTATGTTTAATTAAAATGAGTTGGGGAAATTGCTGTATATTTTTTTCAATAACATCAATAGAATTATCTGTGCTGCCATCATCAACCAAAATAATTTCTTTAAAAAGCCCTTCAGGTAAATGTAAGGAATAAATACTACTAAGCACCTCACTTACAGTTGGCTCGTTAAAAGAAGGAATTATTACTGATAAAATCATGTATGGCTTTTGTTTTCAAAAATAAATATTTCCTTGAAACTAACCTGTTTATAAATAATAAAAACAGAATAAGACCTGTATAAAAAAAACAGAATACGATACAAAAAATCAAGGGGCAGTTGTATGCAATACTTAACAAAGGGAATTAAAAAAGGATATTTTACACAAAAAGCAAATAGATAGTGCAGGCGTATTATTTTTTTTATGTCGGGCGATTTGATTGCACTTTTGCCATAAAACAAGCTTTTATCAATTTTATTTAAAT